>WRHG01000165.1 GCA_009783365.1 Clostridia bacterium
GCGCAGGTCATATTCCTCCGCGAAACCCACCACGGCGCCGCCCTCCTTCACCCGGAGGATCTTTTCACCCATCCTTTGCTCCACGCGCAGAGCGTACGCGCCCTGGGCGTCCGCCGGAAAACTTCCCTCGTATACGCCCGCTTCTGTCTGCGTTAAGTCCATTGCCCGGGAGCCGCCGTCCGGCAGCAGTACATAAGCGACAGTCCGAATTCCCTCTTCCGCCGCCGCGGTTCCCTCGGGAAGGGTGTAGCGCAAGTAACTGACGCCGTTCCTCGTATCCGCCTCCACCACTCCATCCCGGGCTTCATGGGAAAGCGTTTTGGAAACCAGGCCGCCGAAGAAGGCTGGGGCCTTTTCCCACATCAGGAAATCCCTGGTCCATGCGCCCTCGCTGTCGCTGGTCCATGCCAGAACCGTACCGGCTCCATAGGGCCACCAGCTTAGGATGGGATCATCCCGGTCGCTGATGAGGGACACCGTGGCCAAAGGCTTTTCCACGGCGGTTAAGTACCCGTCGAGCCATGGAAAGCCGTCAAAATCCGTTAAGGAGGAGCTTTCAGCGACCACCGGTATGAACGCCCTGTTTTGAACATAGCTCTCTCCCGCCAAAAACGTTTCCTTGGTAAAGATTTTGGGGATATTATCAAACTCGTCCACAAGGTAAGCCCGGCCGTTGCCGATGGTGGCGATCAGCTCCATCAGCTTGGCGTTGGCGTCCTTGCCCACCGCCACGGTGGTGACCGTAATGCCATTGTCGCTTGCTTTTTGGATTTCTCCTTCAAAGCCCCTGTCTGCCGGCTCGCCGTCGGACAGCAGGATCAGGTGTTTTTGGGGCGTGTTGGCCAGAATCAGCGCCGCGACGGATTGTTCCAGCGCGGTAAAGAACATCGTTCCGCCGCCCGGGCGGATGGTGCCGATCATATCCTGTATAGCCTGCACATCGGTGACCTTCTGCAGCGGAACCACCCATTTGGCGGCGTCATCGAAGGCGATTACGCCAATTTGGTCCTTTTCCGTCAGCACTTCCGTGGAGCGCATTGCCGCTTCCTTGGCAAGTTCCAGCCGTGTGGTGCCGAATTGGCCCTGGGTCATGGAACCGGACTTGTCGATCACAAGCATCAGGGAAAGGGCCGGCATTTGAAGCTTATTGCGCACATCAATGGTGACGGGCAGCATGTTTTCCAGCGGGCTGCCCCGGTAGCCGCCCAGGGCATAGGCGCTGTCCCCGCCCAGCACGCAAAGTCCCCTGCCCAGCGACCTCACGGCGGTTTCCAGGGCCAGCCACTGGAGATCCCCAACCTCGTCCGCATCCACATTGGCCAGTACAATGGCGTCATACCGCCGTAATTCCTCCGCGCTGGCAGGCATCTCTTCCGGCAGCGCGCGATTCACGCACATACCCGCCGCCGTCATCATCTTTGTCATTTCCCTGCCTGAAGCCGGCCGGCCTTCCACCAGCAGCACATTGGGCGAGCCGGAAACGTTCACATAGGCGCTGGCGCTGTTGTTCCTGCTTTGCTGATCCCCCTGGGCCAGCAGCCTTGCCTCATAAGTCACAATCCCCGACTTTTGGGCTGTGTCCTGAAAAACGAATAGGTTGTTGCCCTTACGCAGGGTTACGTCCCTGGTGGCGGTAGGCTGCTGGTTCTGGTAGAGCACAAGGGTTCCCGTGGTATCGAAGTTGCTGTCCACGGTTACCTCAATGGAAAAAGCCTGACCTTCATAGATCTCCCTTGGAACGCTGATCTGGCTCACCTGCGCGTCGGGAAGGTTTTTGGGGGCCAGCGGCAAGGCGTCAACCTCAATGCCCCTGGCTGCCAGAGAGACAGCCATGGCTTTGGGGTCGTTGGTTTGGCCGTCGCTGATCACAAGAACACGCCCGGCGCTTTCCTCCGGAATCAGCGCGCCTGCCAGCCGAAGCGCTTCCGCCAGATCGCTTCCGTCGGGCCTGACCGCCGTACGAATGCCCGCAAACTCCCCCTGGCCGGATAGGGGCGTTTCCACCATGGCATTGGCCCCGAACGCGATTAGTCCCGCCTGCTCGCCTTTGGGGATGCCGGCAAAGGCCTCGGTCAGCTTTCGCTGAATGTCACTCTGGACGGTTGCCGTGGAATCGGAGACGTCCAGCAGTACCCAGGTGATGCTGGCGCCTGTGGGCGCCAGCGCAGAAGGTCCCGCCATGGCAAGCGCCAGCAGTAGAACCAGCGCCAAACGAGCGCCCAAGGTCACCCGGTTCTTCAGGGAATGCGCCCGTATCCGGTAGTGGCGGTTCGTCCAGTACACGCCTCCCAGGGCGAGGGGAAGCAGGAGAAGCGCCCATGGATAATCGAATTCAAGCCCCACGCCGGCTCACCTCCCATTCCGCCATGGATAGCAGCAGCGCGGCCAGCAAGAGAAATACCGTTAATTCCCTGCCGGCTCCCTGCCTGCCCGCCTGTTCGCGCCGGTCGCTTATGGCTGGCGCAGCCACGTGCCGAACATCCGCTTCCGAGGGAGCCATGTGCAGCGTAAAGGGTGTGATCCGCAAGCTGCCGTCCGCCCTCGCTTCCCGCAGGGCATAGACGCCGATCTCGCCCGTATCCGTAAAGACGGTTCCCTCCACAGGCGCCGCCCTGCCGCCCGGGGTAATCACCTGCCGTTCTACGGCTTGCTCGTCCGGGGCGATGTTTACCGGCTGGCCGCAGAACATCGCGTCCACGGCTCCCACCGCCTCCGGCAGAAGGTAATCCATCAGGTTTTGCATCAGAATGGGGAAATCCGCCAGCATGGGCAGGTTGCTGTCATGCAGGTCAAAGCCGATTACGGCGGCCCGTCGCCCGTCCAGCTCCGCCGTGGCCAACAGCGTGTCGTTTCCCATGATCAGGGCGCTTTGGCCCCCCGTTAAAGGAGTATATGCCCGAAGCGCCATGCCCGAAAGCGGTAGATTGCGGGTAAGTTCCCGGGCCAGCTGGTTGCTTTCCGCTCTCAATTTTCCGGGACTATCGCTGGCAATTCCGGGCGTGATACCCCAAACCTCCCTGTTCGGCGCCAACGCCAGCAGCGAGCCTGCGGCGGGTAAGCTCGCGGGGCTTTCCCCATCCAAAATTACCAGATCGTAGCCCTCCATTCCGCCCGCGTCGGCGGCTGTGGCCTTGAATACCAAGGTGTCCTGCCGCAGGGCCAGCGCTTTTTCCAAAAATATGTTTCCCCGGGTCACCAGCAGGACCCTCCGCTCCCGCCGCTGCTGGGCCGCCCAAAACCGGATGTTGTCCGCCTCCAGCGCGTCCGGGGTTGTCAAGGCGACCCACACCAGCCGGGCATCCCGGGGTACGCTGAACTGAACGCTCGCTTCCTGTCCCTCGGCCAGGGAAAGGGCGCGGACATCCATCAGCGTTCCGTCCGCATAGCACTCCATCGAAATATCAGCCGCCGCGCCGTAGTTGGCGATCCGCGCAAAGGCCGACAATTCGTCCTCCCGGGGACTGCAGCGAAGCGACAGGATGCTTCTGTTATCCACGCCCATTCCCGCCGTGCGGACCTCCACGCCATGATCCCCGGTGGTATACGTATCCGAATATACCACGATGAACAGCGACTGCAGATCCTGCTGCATGGCTTTTGCCAAAGATAGGGCCGCATCCAGGTCCGCCGTGCCGTTTTCGGCCCGCAAGCCCTTAAGGGCCGCCCGTATTTTTTGCTTGTCCGTGGAGCGGGACAGAACCTGGCCTATCGTGGAGCCAGCCGTTATAATGGTTACCGCGTCCCCTTCCTTCATGCCGTCCACCAGGGAAACCGCGTCCTCTACGGCTTGTTCCAGCCGCGTCCTGCCCTCCCGGGAAGCCTGCATGCTGGCGGACAAATCAAAAATCAAAGCCGCTTCCCCCCGGGTCACGCCGGGCAGCGCCGGTCGAAGCAATGCCAGCGAAAGGAGCGCCGCTAAAAGAAGCTGCAGGATGAGCAACCATTGTTTTCGGAGTTTTTGAAAGGGTTTGGAGGCTTCCCGGGCAGATTCCGTCCTCTGCCAAAGCAGCAGGCTGGGCACTTCGTGCCGGGTGGCTCTGCGCCGCAGCAGGTACAGCGCAATAATCGCCGGAACGCTTACAAAGGCCCATACGCCCGCAGACAACAGCCATTCCATGATACTGCTCCTTTTATGTCAATAAGCCGATCCGCAGCAGCTCCCGAAGATGGACATTTTCCAGAGGATCCTCGGCGTGCAATAAGGCATAGTTCATGCTATGGCGGCTGCAGAAGCGCCGCAGTCCTTCCCAAAACGTCTCCGCGGTTTTGCGATAACGCTTCAGCGCGTCATAATTCGCCAGGATTTCAAGGGTGGCGCCGGTTTCGCTGTCAACCAGCTGTACTGCGTCCTCCAGGGCCGGTTCCAGTTCTTCCCGGCAGATAAGCTGAATGGCCGTTACCTCCTGTTTGCGGTAGCGCATAGACTGCAGAGCCCCTTCATAGCCGCCGGGGCTTAGAAAGTCCGACAGCAGGACCGCTATGCCGCGCCCCTGGGGAAGCGGAAGCCCGGCAATTGACGCCCCGAGGT
>WRHG01000166.1 GCA_009783365.1 Clostridia bacterium
GCAAAGCGCAACACTTACAACCAGCGTAATACTTACAATGCGAACCACTGCTTTCATGGATGATTCCTCCTTGTGATTTTAGTAGGATGATTGTAAAATCACCGTGTTTCTTTGTCAAGCGGCCCCGCGCCGTTCCCTAGCCGTGTATTTGCGGACTGTCTCGGCAAAAAAACAATCCTTGCCTCATTCTTCGCCTTAGCGCTTCCGTTCGCCTTGATCCGACTGTGGAAAAAAGACAAACAAAGTGCAGAAAGGGTCTCTTGCACTGCAAAATGCGTGTCTTCTCCGTCAATCCCCTTGCAGCCAATGCAAAACGTGTATCCTTGCAGTCCGCGCAAAACGTGACCGTTGCCGTTATACGTGAACTGTGGTATACTTGCCCACGTACAACCATCAACTTGATGGGAGGTTTTGCATGAAAGCATCCACCAGAAAGCTGCTCAGCATCGTGTTTTTATTTGTTACGCTGGGCCTGGTGCTCTTTATTGGCTTTAGCGAAACGGATGTCGTCGATCTTTGGGGCGCCCTGCAAAAGCTTTCCTGGGCTTCCCTGCTGTTATGCCTACCAGGCTGGATCGGTTACGTTTTGGCGGATTCCGTGTCGATATACCACTTTTTCAGGCGGCAGGGCCATCCCCTCTCATTTTGGTATTCCATCCGCATATCCGTCATCGGCATATACTACTGCAACATCACTCCGGGCGCAAGCGGGGGCCAGCCCATGCAGATCTACTATCTAAAAAAGGCGAATGTTCCCATCGGCGTCAGCGGCTCCGCGCTTACCGTTAAATTCTTTTGCTTTCAGCTGACATTGCTTGTCGTTGGCGCAATTCTTTGGTTTACACATGCCGAGTACGTGACGGGCCATCTCCAAGGCGTCATTTGGGTCATCCTGCTTGGGTATGTGATCAACTTCTTTTCAATCGGCATCCTTTTGGTAATGGCCATCAACAAGCAGGCAGTCCGATCCATCATCACCTTATGCATCCGCATCGGCGTTCGAATTCGTTTATGCAAAGACCCTGAAAAATCCACAAAAAAATGGGAAGCCCACTGTGCCTCCTTCCTCTCAAGCGTCCAGATGATTCGCGATAACCCTTTTGATTTGCTGGTGCAATTTCTGATTGCGCTGGTGCAGCTCTTATCATTGATGATGACCATACCCCTGATTTATCATGCCTTTGGCCTGTCGGGAACCAGCCTGATGGAGCAGCTCACCATGGGTGTTCTTCTTTATATTAGCGCCAGCTACACGCCGCTTCCCGGGGCTTCGGGAGCGCAGGAAGGCGGATTTGCCGTATTCTTTCAAGGAATTTTCCCGTCCGGATATCTCTTTGTCGCCCTGCTGGTTTGGCGGTTCTGCACATACTATATCTCCCTGATTGTCGGCGTGCTTCTAACCATTGGCCAAGGTCTATTCAGCAGCTTGCGCGGCAAGAGCCTCCCCAAAAACAAGGGATAGCCAATAAAACATGGCCCGCCCTCGCCCGGCTACATCTCACGGCGGCCTTCCATGGCTTTGGCCAGGGTGACCTCGTCGGCATATTCAAGATCGCTGCCTACAGGTACTCCATGGGCGATGCGAGTGACCAGCAGCCCCATTGGCTTGATTAGCCTGGCGATGTAGCTGGCGGTGGCCTCTCCCTCAATGTCCGGGTTGGTAGCCAGAATGACCTCCGAAACGGAGGCGTCCTCCAAGCGCATGACCAGTTCCTTAATACGGATGTCGCTTGGGCCAATACCCTCCATAGGCGACAACGTCCCATGCAACACATGGTAGGTTCCGCCAAAATCCCGCATCCGTTCAATAGCCGCCACATCCCGCGGGTCGCGTACTACGCAAATTTGCCCTTTGTTCCGGCTTTCATCGGCGCATATGGCGCAGAGGAACTCCGTGGCATAATTTCCACAGCGCTCGCAATAGCGGATAGCCTTACGACCCTGATACAACGCGGCGGCCAGTTCTTTCACATCTTCCAACGGCATGTTGATGATGTGGTATGCCAGCCGTTGCGCGCTTTTTTGCCCTATACTGGGCAGGCGGGCCAACTGCGCCACCATGCGGGCGACAGGTTCCAATGGCTGCGGCATACTATAGCAGCCCGCCCATACCGGGGCTAAGTCTGGCCATCTCCTCGTCTCGGGTTTCCTCGCCCAAACGCAACGCCTCATTAACAGCAGCAATAATCATATCCTGCAACATTTCAATATCATCCGGGTCCACACACTCGGGCTTGATGAGAAGCGTTTTTATCTCCCGCCTGCCGCTGACGGTTACTGATACCATACCTCCGCCCGCCTGCGCCGTATACTCCTTTTCATCCAACTCTTCCTGTGCCTTTGCCATCTGCTCCTGCAGCTTCTGCGCCTGCCGCATCAGCTGCTGCATATTCGCGCCGCCGCCGCCGAACCCGCCGAAATTCTGCCGCGCCATGTTAAGCTCCCCCTTTATGCCCGTTTGCCGATGTATTGATGACGGACAGATCCGCCGATACGCCGGATACATGAACCGCCGCGCCGTTGTCCGCCAGTGAAACGTTTGATGTATGGATATGCCCGCTGACACTGTGCAGCACCGCGTTCACCTTATCCATAGGCGCGCGGATCGCCACATCGCCGGACACGCTGGTGACATCCACGCGTTCAAACGGCTTGGAACATTCCAGCGCAATCCTGCCGCTGACCGTCGTCGCGCGCGCCTGGCGGAAAACGCCGCCCTGCAAATCCGTATCGCCCGATACCGTGCGCAGCGACAGTTTTTCGCAAGTGACGCCGCCCAGCTTGATATCCCCCGATATGGTTTTGAAAGACACATTGACCCCTTCGACCGCCATCGCCCGCAGGTCGCCGGATACGGTATCCAGCCGGATTTCGCGCCCGGTGAGCCCGTGCGCATTCAGCAGCCCCGAAACCGTGCCGGCGTCGACGGCGCCGCGCCACGACGCGGGCAGCCGGATCAGCACCTGCAGCCATTTGCCGCTGTTAATTTTGATGGAAAACCCGTATGCCGGCTGCTCTACGCAGAGGGTTCCTTCCTTCTCGTATACTTTCAGCTCCGAGACGGAATGTTCATCCCCGGCGGTCAGCACCTGAATATCGCTGACATCGTCCCGCAGGATCTCCAACTGCGGCCATGCCAGCTTGACCGCTAAGCTGCCGATGCGATCCGATTCAAAACGCGCGTTTCGTTCCATATTAATCGCCGCTCCTTATTCATTCGTTGCGATGGGTGATACGGCTATCATACCATATAATCGGCGGCGGAAAAAGTATAACGGTCTTCGCTTTTACACGCTGGGTTACCTAATACATTTTCGCGCCGCTCTCGAAGCGCTCGGCGGTTAAGCCGTTCCTGACCGCGTAAGCTTTGCCTTCCGCGGCCCACAGCATCCCGCGCTCCATCAGCGTCTGGGCGGCGGGCGACTTATCGAACACATCGTCGTGATGGCCCAGCGAGCAGTAAAACACGCGGCCATTGCCCCAATACTTCGTCCAAGCCACCGGCATGTCCACCGGCTTGTTGGCGATATGGTAATACGGCACCGACGGAAAACGGGTGGACGCCAGCACTTCGATGGCCGGATCGACATGCAGGTAGTAATGCTCGCTGCACACCTCAAAATCCTGCAGCCCTTCGGTAATGGGGCCGGAACCGTGATGAATGTTTACCCTGTAATGAATACCGTCGCCGCCCGGGTGGCTCACCCACTGGCCGCCGGTGATAAACTGCCACTGGGTATCGCCGCGGAAGGCGTCGCACATGCCCCCGTGGCATCCGGCCAGGCCGACCCCCGCGCCGATCGCCTTAGACAGGTTATCGCTGCATGTTTTTGGCAGCTCGCTCATGGTTTGGCAAGCCACTATCAAGTCCAGTTTCATCATGGATTCCAGATCGTTCAGGCAATCCAGCGTGCCGTAAACCTCCGCCGTAAAGCCGCGCTTGCGCAGCAGCCCGGCAAACCGCTCCGACACCAGTTCCGGTTCGTGGCCGTTCCATCCGCCTTGGAATATGAGTGCTTTTTTCATGTCATTCCCTCCGTATATCCGCATTATGGCTAATCGACGCTGCTTTGTCAATAAAATCGGTGCTGTTTAAGAAGAGTGCCTTGTCACTCAAAAAGTGCCTGAACCGCTGTCCGCACAGCCTGTTCCGCCATTCGGGCGGAGATAAACGGAGGCGTCCGGGTTTGCGTATCCAGATACGGCAAATGCAAAAACCCGGAGGGGATATCCGGATATAAATGCAAAGCGGTATACAGCACATAGTTGCACAGGTAGGTTCCGGCAAAGAATGAATACGCGGACACAATCCCCATATGGCTCAGCATGGCCTTAACGGAGCCGTAATCACAGGTGGCAAAGTACGCGGCGGGCGCGGACAGATAGGCCGGTTCTTCGCGCCGTATCATGCCTGCGCTGTCCTGCCCGTCGCACAGGTTCAGCGCCCCCCGTTCCAGCCGGATGCAGTCGGCGCCGCCCGCCTGGCCCGTCATCAGGAGGGTATCGGGCCGGCACGCTTCCACGGCC
>WRHG01000167.1 GCA_009783365.1 Clostridia bacterium
ATGCGTAGGGATTGCGTAAAGGCGCGGGGCGATCGCCCCGCGCCTTTACGCATCATGCAAATGATTTTACGGGATGTTTACTTTTTCGTGATGTATTCTTTTAATTTTCGTGGTACAATCCGATATATGCTGCAAGCCGGCGATGGGTGAATGCGGCAAATGCACAAATCTATTTTGAAGGAGTGGAATCCATGAAAAAGTTCCTGTCCCTGGTACTCTGCGCGGCGCTTTGCGTCGGCATTTTTGGCGCCGCGATTGCCGACAACACTGAAGCCGCCCAGAAGGCCGCGACGATGACGTTGGACGAGTTGGCCGCTGCGGCCCAGGCTGAAGGCAGCCTGAACTCCTTGGGGATGCCCGACGAATGGGCAAACTGGAAGGCGCTGTGGGATTACATTACCGATACCTATGGGATCGCCCACGCGGATACCGATATGTCCTCCGCGGAGGAGCTGGCGAAGTTTGAGAACGAGAAAGACAATGCCACCGGCGATATCGGCGATATCGGCCTGGCTATGACTTCCGTGGCGATGGAAAAGGACCTTCTGCTGCCCTTCAAAACCACCTATTGGGATTCCATACCCGATTGGGCGAAAGAGGAGGACGGCAAGTGGATTGAGGCGTATACCTGCACCATCGCCTTTATGGTGGACAAAGACAACCTTAAGGGACGCCCCGTTCCCACCACCTGGGCGGAGCTCAAGGAGGGCGGCTTTAACGTTTGCATCGGCGACGTGCTTAAGGCTTCCCAGGCCTATCACGGCGTTCTGTCCGCCGCTGTTGCCCTGGGCGGCGACGAAGGCAATCTGCAGCCTGCCATCGAATATTTTGCGGAGATCGCGCAGGCGGGGCTGCTGAACGTGAACAACCCGATGGTGGCCAATCTGGAAAAGGGCGAAGCGGATGTGGCCGTTGTATGGGACTTTAACGCCCTGGGGTACCGGGATCAGATTGATACAGACCGATTTGAGGTTGTCATCCCCTCCGACGGAGCGGTGCAGTCCGGCTATGCCAGCGTTATTAACAAGTACGCCAAAAATCCATACGCGGCTATGCTGAGCCGGGAAATCATGCTTTCCGACATCGGACAGAACTTCCTGGCCGAGGGCTATGCCCGCCCGATCCGCGGGGATATTGAGCTGACCGAAGAAGCTCTGGCCAAGCAGCTGCCGGCCGATATGTACGCCAATACCTATAAAATCAACGATTTTCAAGTGTGGGAAACCACGGTGGCCGACCTGTCCGACCTGTGGCAGGAAGAGGTTGCGATTTATATCCAATAAGCATCCGGGCGCGGTACTAAAGCCGGAACCTCTCCTCCAAGGAAGGAGAGGTTCCGGCCTTTCTGCGAAGGAAGGAGCGTGTGTATGAAAAAAGCGACGACCCGCCCGCCCGCCTTAAACCTTTTCTTTCTTGTAAGCCTGACGGTCTTCCTGCTGCTGCTGATTGCCTTTATGGCGGTTCCTTCGGTATCGCTGATCGTTTCCTCGCTGACCGCCGAAGGCGGTGAAGGTTTTTCACTGGAGCACTACGCAAAGGTGTTTACCAGCGCCCTGTACCAGGTCAGCTTTCAGAACAGCCTGCTGCTATCGCTGAGAGCCAGCGTCGCGGGAATAATAATCGCGCTGGCTGCTTCCTATGCGCTCACGCGGTGGGGCGGCGAAAGTTTTCAGCGTAAACTGCTGGTGCTGGTCAATATGACCAGCAATTTTGCCGGCGTTCCACTTGCTTTTGCATTCATCGTGATGCTGGGCAATGCGGGAGTATTCGTGATTTTATGCGATAAACTGGGGCTTTCCCTGCTGGATGATTTTTCAATCTACTCCTCTCAGGGTCTCTTTCTTGTATACACCTACTTCCAGGTACCGCTGGGCGTTATGCTGCTGTATCCTATCTACCGGGGTATCCGCGAGGACTGGAAGGAAGCCGCCCGCATCCTCGGCGCCTCAGTGCCTCAGTTCTGGCTGCGTGTGGGCGTGCCCGCCATCCTGCCCAGCGTGTTGTCCACCTTTACCATTTTGTTCGCCAACGCGATGGGGGCGTACGCTACCGCATACCAACTGGTATCCAGCAGCTATAACTTGGTACCGCTGCGCATCAGCGCGCTAATCACCGGCGATATTCGGACAAAGCCCGAATTGGGCAGCGCGCTGGCCGTGGTGCTGGCGCTGGCGTTGATCCTCATTATGATGATCAACGAATGGGCGGCCCGCCTGGCCTCGCGGAAGGGGTTGAAATCATGAAGAAGCAGTGGAGTGTTAAGCTGATTGTACTCCTGTTATTCGCGTACCTCTTCCTGCCCTTTTTGCTGACCGGCCTGTACTCCATTGCCGAGCGCTGGAACACCACTGTACTGCCTGACGGCGTAACCTTTCGCCACTACACGCAGCTGTTTGGAGACACCCGTTTTTGGAGCGCCATGGGGCGCACCATCGGCATCAGCGCCGTTACGGTGGCGGTATCGGTGCTGGTGATGACGCCGTTGGTGTATAGCATTGCGGTTTTCGCACCGCGGCTGGAGCGGTTGATGAAGGCCTTGACGCTGGTACCCTTCGCATTGCCCGGGGTTATTACCGCTGCCGCGCTCATGCGCGCCTATGCCGGCGCGGGCATCCCGATGGTGGGCGTGCTCAGCGGCGCTTACTTCGTATTGATCATGCCGCTGCTCTACAACGGCATCCTCAACGCGTTGCGCGCAATGGACATCGTACCCATTACCGAGGCTGCGCGGGTGCTGGGAGCGTCAACACTAACCGCCTTTTTGCGCGTCATCGTACCGGGTATCGCGCCGGGTATCCTGGTGTCGACATTATTGTCCTTTTCCACACTTTTTGGCGAGTATGTGATCGTCAATATGCTCATCGGCGGCAACTTTGAAACCGTTCAAATCTATCTGGCGCTGACGCTACGAAACTCAGGCCATTTATCCAGCGCCATCGTGGTGGTATATGTGCTGCTGATGACGCTGATCTGTTTTACCATGATTCTGCTGACCAGGCGGAAAGATAAAGGCGCCGACGCGGCGGGCTTGGAGGGTATTGATGAGTCACCAAATTGAGATCAGGAACGTATATAAGAGCTTTGGCGTAAATGCCGTGTTGCAGGACATCTCCCTGGACGTGGAGAGAGGCGAGTTGGTGACGCTGCTGGGGCCCAGCGGTTGTGGAAAGAGTACGCTCCTTCGCTCCGTGGCGGGGTTGTTGCCGGTGGATGCCGGCCAGGTGTGCATAGACGGGCGGGACATGACCGCGGTTATCCCTCAGAAGCGCGATGTGGGCATGGTGTTTCAATCCTATGCGTTATTCCCCAATATGACGGCGGTACGAAACATCGCCTTTGGACTGAGCATCCGCCGCACGGCACGGGAAGAAATCGCCCGGCGTGTGGCGGAAATGGTGGACCTGGTGGGACTCAAAGGGCTTGAACACCGCTATCCATCCCAGCTTTCCGGCGGACAGCAGCAAAGGGTGGCACTGGCGCGGGCGCTGATTATGAACCCCAAGGTCTTGCTGTTGGATGAACCGCTATCCGCGCTGGACGCGCAGATTCGCCAGAACCTCCGGGTGCAGATTCGTGAAATCCAACAGCGACGGGACATCACCGCTGTTTTTGTCACCCATGACCAGGAGGAGGCCATGAGCATCTCCGACCGCATCTTTGTCATGCACAACGGCCGCATCGTACAGGCGGGCACGCCGGCGATGCTGTATGCCCGCCCGGCTTCCGAGTTTACAGCCCGTTTCATCGGTCATTATAACGTATTGTACAAAGAGCAGGCACAAGCGCTTTTCGGCGACGGGCTTCCTCCCGCCTCCGTTTATGCGGTGCGGCCGGAAGCCTTTGTGGACGAGGATGCGCCGGGCCTGCATCGGGTACGGGGAGTTGTAACAGCGCTCTCCATGCTGGGCAGCGTTCTGCGCTATGCGCTGCGTTGCGGTGAGGTCAATCTTTCGATTGAGCAGATGAACCGTGGTGAAAATCCCCACCCCATCGGCGATGCGGTAGAAGTCTATTTGGATCCCAACGATATCGTCCCCATCCAGGAGATGGGATAAACCTCCGCGCTCTCCCCCATTTTTTCGGGAAGAACTTATATCCGGGTTTGTGTCCTCCATGTTTTCCGGGGGCGAACCGGTAACGGGGCGTGTTTCCTCTGTGCCTGCCGGGGAAGAACCAACGGCCGGGTCTGCGGAATCCATGCCTTTCCCCAAAAAATCTGTTGCCATGTTTCGGCCGCCCGATTCTGGCCGGCCGTTCTATAACAAACCGCCGCTCCGTCCATCTCGCGTCTGCGTCGGTTCCGCTGATTGGGACCGCCCCTATACGGAAACAGTACGTTTCTCCTTTTTTCAGCAATCCGGCGGGTATGGGCTGGCGGGTAAGGACGGTGGGCGTGGCGGCAATCAGCTCTTTGCCGCTGAGGGTGTAAAGCCGCAGGATATAGTACGCGACGGGGCCGTCCGCGCCCCAGTGGAACGTAACGCCCGCAGGGTCGATA
>WRHG01000168.1 GCA_009783365.1 Clostridia bacterium
AACTTTTTCCATGAGACCCTTCGCCCGGGCGGTGCGTATGTAGTCCTGCCTGATTACGTCCAGCATCGCGCTCCTGGTGTATCGCATAAAACTCGCGGCGGAGCCCATCCCCAAAACGATGCCCGGAAGGATCATGTGCCACAGTATATTTAACGCTCGGACATGCCAGGCAGCCTTTCTTAATGACTGATCCAGCATCCCAAAGAGCGGAAAAAGCTTGAGATCATATGCCAGAAATTTTATCAGCAATAAGCCGAAGAAAAATGTCGGCATGGAAATACCAATCAGAGAAAACACGGAAAATGCGTTGTCCTGCAACGAATATTGCTTCGTCGCCGATATGATGCCCGCGGGAATGCCGATCACCAGCGAAATCACCAAGGCAAAAAGCGAAAGAATGAAAGAAGACCAAATAAAATCGCCGATGACGTCCACCACCGGCCTTTTGTAGAAGGTGGAATAGCCCAGGTTCCCCTGCAGCAGCTGTTCCACCCATCCCAAGAACTGCTTGTAAAGAGGCTGGTCCAGCCCCATTTTGGAACGTAGTTCCGCCTTGTACTCGGGGGATATCTTAGGATCGATCATGCCGGTCACCGGATCTCCCGGAGCGCTGTGAATCAAAAAAAACACCGCCACCACGATCAGGACGAATACGGGGATGAGTTGAAAAATCCGGCGTATCAAGTAATTGCGCATAGACGCATCCTCCAGCAAAGAAATTACGCGATACGCGCGCTTTCGCGCGCGTATCGCGGTTCAAATGCGTCCGGTTATTGAATATCTACATCATAGATACAGCTGACCCAATTGTAGAACGGGTTCATATCCTCAAACCCGGTTACGTTGGCGCCCGCACCCCACAACTGATCGCGGGTGGCGTTAAACAGCATGGGCAGTGTTTGATTGGACAACAAGGCCCATTCCGCGTAGATTTCCGCCCGCTTCACAGGATCAAATTCCTGGCGGCCCGCTTTAAACAGCGCTTCCGCATCCTCGTTATAGTAACCGCCCGGATTGAACCCACCCATGACATCAAAGGCCTCTTTACCCAGGAGCTCGGTCATGTCCGGGTCGGAACTCATCTGCCAGCCCTGGGTCCACAGATCGAACTCACCAAAGGCGCGTTCATCATAAGCCTTATCCATTACGGTGTCAAAATCCGCCACCAGCACGTTCAGCTCGACGCCAATGTCGGCCCACTGTTCCACCAGCAGTGCGGACAAGTGCTCCGGCCACGGCGCGTCCATATAGATGTACATGGTCAGGCTCAGTTCCACGCCGTCCTTTTCACGGAGTCCGTTGTCATTCAGCGTCCAGCCCGCCTCTTCAAGGATGGTCTTGGAAAGCTCGGGGTCAAAGGCATAGGGGTCCAGGTTGCTGGTGTCCTTGGGGTAAGCCCAAAACTCGGGGTTCTGGTAAACAAGCATCAGACAGGGGGTGGCAAAACCCTCATACTCGTTCTGTATAAAGCCTTCCCGGTCAAAGCCGTGCATCAGGGCTTTACGGACAGCCAAATCTGACAGCTTCGGACTCTGATGGTTCAACATCATGCAGTTGTAACCCAGGCCAATGAAACGGATGACGCTGGCGCCGCCTTCGATCATGGCGTTGTAGCTGTCCTGGTTGGCTCCCGGCGCCTCAATCAGGTCGCACTGGCCGGAGGTCAGCGCCATAATTTGGCTGTCCGGCGGGATCAACAGGAATGTAACCCCGTCCAGCTTGGGTTGCTTGCCGGTCCAGTTGGGGTTTCGCACCAGGTTGGCCGCCTGGCCGGGGTCAAAGGTATCCAGCATAAAGGGTCCGCATCCAACCGGCGCGCCGTTAAGCGCTTTAAACTCGTCGTAGCTGTCCTTTTCATAATAATTTTTGGAAAGGATGCCGTACGCCGCAAATTCTTCGATCTTGGCTACATAGGGCTCGACCAACGTAAAGCTGATGGTCTTTGGGTCGATAACCTGGATTCCTGTGAATTCATCCGTTTCGCCATTATGATAGGCCTCATAACCCACCATGTCCGACACCAAGGATGTACGGGGGCCGTCATAGCTGGGATTGCCGACCATTTTGTACGTAAATGCCACGTCCTCAGCGGTCAAGGGATCGCCGTTGCTGAATACCAGCCCTTCCTTCAGATGGAAGGTATAGGTCAGATGATCCTCGGAAATATCATAACTGTCGGCGATGGTGGTGTCGTCAAAAACAATGTTATTGCCTGGGTCGTTGGTGGCCAGCGTCGAGAAGATCAGCATGTGTACATAGTTATCATACACATCGTCGTGAAGGATGGGGCTGAAGGCTCCCTTCAAGGAACTGAGGGCAAACCGGAGCACCTTTCCGCCCTCGGCGGAAGCCGGCAGCGAAACTGCGCTGGCAACCACCAACACCGCTACCAAAAGCACGGATAACCACTTTCTCATTTTCATGAATGACATGCCTCCTTATGTTTTTTTACGGCAGAAGCCGTAATTCACCGATGGAATAAGGACCGCTCTCCGCCATAGCTAAAAGGAACAGCTTATAGAAACGGCTGCCGCCTACTCCGCGCTATCCGGTCGGCAGTGATCCTTGGGCCTGTCGCGTCGATTCGTCAACCCCAATATGTAATCCGTCGTTGTGTTGTAAAACTGCGCGAGCCGGATGAGAAATGCAATGGGCATCTCCACTTTTCCCGTTTCATAATCGCTGTAGATTTGCTGTGAGCAATGCAGATGGCCGCTTACGTCTTTCTGCTTCAAATCCGCGTCTTCCCGCAAGTCCCGAATGCGCATCATACCCTCACCCATGAGTATTATGGCGCACCTGCGATTTTGGCATTGATTTTTACCGAAAAATCCGGTATCGCAACACAACCGTTTCAGGCGAGCATGGTGACTATCAATAGGGATTGTGTTGTGAAATATACCGGAAAATCAAAAGAGAATCTCGGCGGGAAGCGGACTGCCCGCCGAGATTCTATCGTAACAGTTCAGAACGTCAGTTCATCGGTCATACCGTCAATCTCACGAAGAGCTCTCTCAAAGATTTAAGGTTGACCAGCCTTACCATTCAAAACTCAATCAGGCCACTTGATTTTCAATACGATTTTCCGTATGTCGGATGGAGTCTGAACGGCCACTCCGGGCATATGCGCCTCATATGGAAAAAACACGGCAAAAGTACCGGCCGCGCAGGCTATGAAACTCCCGTTACCCGCGAGCAGCTCGGCGTCCCTGGCCCCATCAAAGGGTGAAACCACCTCGAGCGCAGCCGCATCAGCCGCATATCCAACGAATTCCTCGCCGTTGAGCATGCAGTGAACGTCCATGTATGCATGATGCAATTCCCATACGCTGTCCGCCAGCTCCTTGGTCCGGTACTCCTGAATGAGTAAAAACAGGCGGTCTCCCTCGATTTCATATTTACCAAGAGGCCTGCCGGCGTATTCACGAATCGCCTCCAGCCCCTTGGCCAGAAGCGGCGAATGACAGGCGTAACGGGCTGTGTTTTCGAGCGTGTCGATCATCATGGCGGATCGTTCCCTTCGTATTATTGATTTGACCCCTGACGGTCATCGCCCGGCGCATAATTGCTCAAAGCGGTCGCGCAGCGCCCTTGCGATATCCGCCGGCACGGGCGAATGAAAGCCCTCGTCAATGCGCCGCGCTTCATCGTGCGCGCGTTCCAGCATCGGTGTGCCTTCCCCGGCTTCCCCGCTCTCGTCAAACAGTGGCGAGGAAAAGAATTCGGAATCGCGCAGCCGTTCCATCGTTAAATCATCCATCAGGAAGTTCCCGCCGCAGCCCTGCTCTTGTATCGAGGTCAGGCTTCGATTGATGTCGGAGAAGGAGTAGCCCGTTTTTAAATGCCTGGCCGCATCCAGGAAAGCGTAATGGCTCAAGATAAACTCGGAGGATACTCCGTTCGCGTTCAAACAGGACCCCGAGCCGGCCAAAACATCCGCACCGGACATCAACGCAGAAAGCGCCATGAGCATACCTTCCGCCCCGCTCTGCATATCGTAGCGGCAGTTAAGCGCGCCGCCGGCTTCGGCAGCGGCGGGAAGGGCCAGGCGTTTTGCAAACGCAGCGGCGGCCATCTTCCATAGCGCTTTGTCCACGGTATAGTAGAGATCGCGTCCCTTGCTCATCTCGGTCACGGACGCGCCGAAGGAGAAAAGGAACGGGTTTCCCGGGCGCATCACCTGTGCCGCGCACAGTACGATCAAGCTTTCCGCGATTCCCTGTATGAGTGTTCCGGAAAAGGAGTAAGGGGATGTGGAACCGGCCATCGGGCAGGTTGTCGGAATCACCGGAAAACCATATCGAAGGCTTTCAAGCAGGATATCGCAGTTCCCGCTGGTGAGTGTCAGCGGCGACAGTACAGCGACCGCTACGGTAAACAGCCCGGTACCCTTGAGCGGGCTGCCGCGAGCAAGTA
>WRHG01000169.1 GCA_009783365.1 Clostridia bacterium
CCTGGAAAAATCACCCACCGAAGGAGACGGCATGTATCCTTTTGCCCATTATGTAGAATACGCGGTAAAGGACATTGTCAGTTGCTTCTTAAGGCAAAACAACCTGGAGGACACTAGTGAAAACCGCTACAAAATGGAGACCGATCTTCGTACCGGCGGCTACTATGTAACCCTGGCCATAGATCCAGAGATCCAGGCCATCGTGGAAGATACCTTGGAGAATTGGAACAGCTATCCTTCCCTCAGAGATCCGAATGATAAAATATATCAAGCGCGAAATAGCGACGGAAGCTATACCGAAATCATTCAACCTCAGGCTTCCGCTGTGGTTCTGGATTACCGTACAGGTGAACTGAAAGCCATCGTGGGAGGGCGGACCAAGCCTACCCAACGCAAAACCTTAAACCGGGCCACAGATATGAAAATGCCGGTTGGCTCGTCAATCAAACCCATCAGCGTATTCGCCCCGGCGATTGATCTTGGCGCGTCTCCGGCCAGCGTAGTTTATAACATGCCTATTCCCATCCCAGGCTGGACGGGGCCCGATGGAAAGGACTCCTGGCCTAAAAACTTTGGCGGAGGCGGCTATGTTGGCCCGGAGACCCTGCGTGAGGCCCTCAAACAAAGCCATAACGTAGGCGCCGCCCAAACCTTGATGACCAAGGTTGGAATGGACCGTTCTCTTGATTACCTATTGAAACTGGGCGTAAAGCGCGACCAAATCGACGCCACGCCTTTTGGCCTCTCCCTAGGTTCCAGCGGCATAACGCCTGTGGAGATGGCCGTCGCCTTTGGGGTGCTTGGCAACGGAGGCGTTTATCAACAGCCGATATCTTTTCTGGGAATATCAGACAGCAATGGGCGCGTAGTCTACGACAGTCATGCCCAGCAGGACCGACGCCAAGTATTTAAGCCTTCCACGGCATGGCTTACCATCGACATGATGAAGGGGGCTGTATCCGGAGGGACGGGTACCAGGGCAAAAATCAATGGTCAGACCGTTGCGGGAAAAACCGGTACAAACAGCGATCAACGGGGCGTATTTTTCTGCGGACTGACAGGATGGTATTCCGCTTCTGTGTGGGTTGGGCATGATAACTACAAACCGCTATCCTCCAAGGCTACCGGGAGCAGCGCCGCCGCTCCGATTTGGCAAAGCTTTATGAAAAAAATCCATGACGCGAAACAGCTGCCCAACCGGGGAATCCTTGAAGGGGACCCTGGTCAGTACCACTTGGTGAAAGCCACTACCTGCCTCGTAAGCGGGCAATTGGCCACCGACGCATGCCTCAACGATGTGATGAGCCATGGTACGGTGACAGATTATTGGCTGGAAGGAACAGTACCTGCCGTACAGTGCCAGATGCACAAAGTAATGACGATTTGTACGCAGAGCAGAATGCCGGCCACGGAATGGTGCCCTCCCGATTACCGCGCCAATAAAGGCGTTGTGGTTGTTCCCAATGGCCATCCGCTGTACCCTTTGCTGGGCACAGCATATGCCTCTGTGATTGCGCAGCATTTAGGCGGCTTCTCACAGACGGGAGACGGGCAAGTCTGCCCGCTCCACGGCTATGGATATACAGAGCCCATCCAGCAGGAAGGCATGGATCCAATCGTTCAAAACACGCTCATCCCGGACGCTCAGCAATTGCTCCAAGGCGCATACGCGGTCATGGCGTCCATGGATCCGTCCACTACGGCGTACCAAGCCCTTCAAAGCGCTGCTAATAATTTAGAATATGTAATCAGCACCTCGTCTCCAAGCACATCGGACGTGGCGGCTGCCATGGGGCAGCTTACACAAGCCATGGCCGGCGCACAATAGACATAAATTTCGCCCCGTTCAATCGGGACCCTGACCCGGGGCGTTTTCTTCGGTTAAGGCTTCCAAAGAGCGGGGCAACTCTTTGAACATTGCCCGCACTTTATCCGTATCAACCTGCCGCGCAGTCACCTGCGGCACAATCCATTGATGGACGGCGCGGTCGGCGGCGTCCAAAAAACCGCCTCCGCTTTTTTGGTAGGCGACGGAAACAAATCGCCGCATATCCTGAAATACAGCGTCAGGAATAAGCGCGTTGGCGGCGTTCATATGGTTCCTCATCTCATCAAACCACCGTTCGCCCTCCTCCAACAGCGGGCTTGCTTCCGCCGAAAGTTCTGAAAAAGATGATAAGGAAGCGGGCGCAGGCACCGTAATAGCCATGCCTTCAGCGGCCTTGTCCTTCTGATGAATGTGCGGAATCCGCAAAATCGGGTAGGGCCTAAAAGCCCATTGCGCAGGATCAAAGGCAACGGAAGGGTCCGCAAGAAAAATAGTGCGATGTCCAAAAAGAGAGAGTGCCTCTGTACCGACAGATTGCATGGAAGCCGTTGGCGCGCGCCGTTCGTCTTCGCGGAGCAGGCTTGCCACTCTCACCGTTCCTCGCGGCCCCACCGCGGCATGGCTGCTATGCAGGCCCAGCGCTTCCAACAGTACAGCCGCGTACCGCTGCGCATCCGCAATGCTGTATGCGCGTAAGCAGAAGCAGGGAAACTGTGAAAACACGATGAGCTGGCACAGCGCATCGTCCATGCTGATGTGAAAACCATTGGCGTTTAGGCGGTGGAAAACCGATTCCGCCATATTCTCTACGCTTTGGTGCTTCCCCAGCACGGGAGAAATCAGCACCGACTCTTCCGAAATTCCGCCAAGGCCGGTTATCCTCTCCTTCATTATCTCATCGACCCTGCCTTGGAGTTCGCGGCTCATATCGCATAACAAGTTTTCCAACTCTTTTGCCTTTTGCTCCGAAGCTTCCAAACTCTGGGTCAGCCGCGACAACTCTTCCCGCTTTTTTGCAGTGGCGCGGGCTATCAACTCCTCCTGCGAACTCTTGCGGTCCTCCAGAGCCTTCTCCAACTGCAGCAGTGCATGGAATCGTTCCGCTTCCAAATTCTCCAATTGCTTGTACGCCACAGCGACGGCGCTAATCGTATTCCCCTTTCGATGCAAGGCTTCCAGAATGGATTGCACAAAACCGTCGTTATCGGCCAATGCTTCGATTGCTTGAGACCAAGCCTCCTTGTCCTGCCAAGCCTGTTCCACGGCTCTTAACAAGTTTTCCGCGGGGTTTTCGACCGGACAGTATTGAGCGGCAACGAGTTCCGCCCCCATGCGCTCATCATGACTTACGCGCAGTTGCTGCTCCACCACATGATGGAGAGGCTCCGGTCGACTTATGCTGCGGGAAACAGCTCTGATGCTGCGCGTAAGCGGCGTGCCAGTAAAGCGGCTGGCTGATTCCCGCAAATCATATGCCTCCTCGTGCTGTTCTTCGTCCGATAGACGGTTGGCCCCCTCTGAAATAGGCTGGTCCAGGCGGTTCATCTGCTCCTCAAAGGAAGCTCCCGGCTCCAATATCTCCAGCCTTGCGCCAATAGGCAGCGTTTCGTCAGCGGGTTCCTTCACCGTATCCTGTTGTGCGGGTTCGGCCATGGGTTCTTCCGCACATTGGGTTTTTTCAATTTTCCGGCGAAGGCTCCCTCTGCGCTGTCTCCAAGTAACAGTTTCTTCCGGATTCCAATAGACAGTGTGAGCCTGGCCGTCCGGCAATTCAACGGTGTGCAGCAGAAACCGATCATTCCCAAAGGGCTTTAAATCTCCTATTATTGCTGTTGCCGCGCAATCTCTCGCCAAAGGCCCATAAAGTACCTTGTTGTAAAGCAACAAAATCTCAGGCGTTATCACTCGGCTTAGATTCAAGGACACGCCGCCCTCTTGCCAGTCCAGCACTTCAAACGCGGCGCCCGGAGCAAACTCCAAAATAACATCCGAGTAAATCGCCCATTGGTTTTTTTCCCCCTGCGCAGGGTCGTAATTCTTATTCTGACGTACCTTAAGCAGTTCTCTGCCCTCATTTGACGCCAAATCGATCACGCAAAGATTTCCCATCGCCCGCATGCGCTCCTTGAAAGTGCTCTGCTCGCGCTTGTCCGGGACCACGCGCAGGCCCGCCTCATCGGGAAATAGCTCTTTCCCGTTGCGAAACGTAACTCCCTCCCGCGTAATCAGCGGTATGACACGAAAGATGACACGCTGTTTATTGTCTTCCTCCACATAGGCAAGCGTCAACGTACCGTTGATTTGTTTCATATAAAAATTATTCCTCCGACATTCACTATGGTAAAACAAATATTTGAATGAGTACCTTACATCGTAGTTTAAACAAACTTTTCCCATTCGTCAATAGTTTCGATCGTGGAATTAGAAAAATCAGGCGATATCCCGGGGGTATACTGTCATGCTTGTAAAACATGACACATGTTACTTGACACCGTAACATATCCGTAATACACTATCAATGTATTAACTAC
>WRHG01000170.1 GCA_009783365.1 Clostridia bacterium
GAGATGGTTGGCATCGGCGGCGTGCTGAAGAACCTGGGCATGGGCTGTGGTTCTACCGAGGGTAAACGGAGGATGCATAACGAGGGCAAGCCCGCTGTGGACGAGGAATCCTGCGTGGGCTGCGGCCGATGCGCGGCCCAGTGCGCCCATGAAGCCATCCTGTATCGGGAGGAAAAGAAAGGTCGCAAGGCCTTCATTGACACTGACAAATGCGCGGGCTGCGGCCGGTGCGTGGGGGTGTGCGGCATCCACGGGGCTCTGGTAAGCTATGAAGGCAGCGAGGATATGATCAGCAAGAAGATTTCCGAGTATGCCTTGGCCGTGGTGCAGGGAAAGCCTCATTTCCATATCTCCGTCGTCATGGACGTAACCCCCTTCTGCGATTGCCACGGGGGAAGCGACTCCCCCATCATCGCAAACGTCGGTATGTTCGCCGGCTTTGACCCGGTGGCCCTTGATATGGCCTGCGCGGATGCCTGCAACCATATGGAGCCCCTGCCCGGCACATACCTGACGGACCGCGAGGCGCAGGGCAGAGATTTGTTCGGCCGCCTCCACCCCTCCACAAATTGGCGTATCGGCGTGGAACACGCCCAGAAGATTGGCCTCGGCACCACCCATTACGAACTGATCGAGGTGTAAATTCACGTTGCACGATAAGCTGATCGTCCGCGGCGCACGCGAACATAATCTAAAAAACATTACGCTGGAAATCCCACGCAACAAACTGGTGGTCTTTACAGGGCTCAGCGGGTCAGGCAAGACGAGCCTTGCCTTTGATACAATTTATGCGGAGGGGCAGCGTCGCTACGTGGAGTCCTTAAGCGCCTATGCCCGTCAGTTTCTGGGGCAGATGGAAAAGCCTGATATAGACGCCATCGAGGGGCTTTCACCCGCAATTTCCATCGACCAGAAAACAACCAGCCGCAATCCGCGCTCCACAGTAGGCACGGTGACGGAGGTGCATGATTACTTGCGCCTTTTATATGCCCGTATCGGCATTCCCCACTGTCCCACCTGCGGCAAGGAAATACGGCAGCAGACCATCGACCAGATGGTGGACCAGGTATTCCTGTATCCGCAGGGAAGCAAATTGCAGGTACTGGCTCCCATCGTCCGGGCTCGAAAAGGCGAGCATACCAGGCTGATGGAAGATGCGGCCAAGCGGGGCTATGTGCGGGTACGCATCGACGGCGATATCTATGACCTGGACGAGTTGCCCGCCCTGGATAAAAAACTGAAACACACGATTGAACTGGTGATCGACCGGCTGATCCTGCGCGCGGACGACGACTTCCGCAAACGCCTGGCGGACAGCATGGAAACAGCCGCCAAAGAGGGCGGAGGCCTGGTTCTGGTAGATCTGTTCGAAAAAGGCTCCCTGCTCTTTTCCCAAAACTATGCTTGTCCTGATTGCGGCATATCCATCGAAGAGCTGACCCCCCGTATGTTCAGTTTCAACAGCCCCTTCGGAGCATGCCCGGAGTGCGGCGGCCTGGGTACCATTATGCGCATGAGCCCTGACAGCATTATCCCTGACAAGACAAAAAGCATCAGCCAAGGGGCTATACAAGCCATGGGCTGGAACGTGGCAGACCCAACCAGCATCGCAAACACCTATTTTCGCTCCCTGGCCGTGAAGTACGGTTTCAGCCTGAATACCCCCGTGCAGGATTTGCCGCAGAAGGCGTTGGACATTCTGCTCTACGGCACGGGCACGGAAAAACTGACGGTCACCTACGAAGGCGCTAACGGATCCGGGCAGTTTTCAACCACCTTCGAAGGTATTATCAACTCCCTGTCTCGCCGCTACAAGGAAACCGGCAGCGAAAGCATGAAGCAGGCCTATGAGGAATACATGATCAACGATACATGCGGAGCTTGCCAGGGGAAACGCCTCAAGCCCGAGGTCCTGGCTGTGACCGTGGGAAATAAGGATATCAGCGCGGTAAGCGGCATGAGTATCGTTAATGCGCGGGCATTTTTCCAGGTCCTGCAACTGAAAGAAAAGGAGCGGATGATCGCCGCCCAGATCCTCAAGGAAATAGACGCCCGGCTTGGCTTTTTAGATAACGTGGGACTCAGTTACCTGACCCTCTCCCGGGCGGCGGGCTCCCTCTCCGGCGGGGAAGCCCAGCGCATCCGTCTGGCTACTCAAATTGGTTCCAGCCTGATGGGTGTGCTTTACATTCTGGATGAGCCCTCCATCGGCCTGCACCAGCGTGATAACAGCAAGCTGCTCGCCACCTTGAAGCGCCTCCGGGATCTGGGGAATACCCTGATCGTGGTGGAGCATGACGAGGAAACCATGTACGCCGCGGATCATATTGTGGATGTGGGGCCCGGCGCGGGTATTCACGGGGGCTTCATCGTCGCCCAAGGCACCGTGGACGAACTGATGACCAACGCGGATTCCATTACCGGCCAATACCTAAGCGGCGCACGAAGAATTCCCCTTCCAAAGGCCCGCAGAACACCCCGCGGCTTCCTCGCTGTACGCGGCGCCGCGGAGAACAACTTGAAAAAAATCAATGTGCGCTTTCCCCTGGGGGTGTTCTGCTGTGTCACGGGTGTCAGCGGTTCCGGCAAGAGCAGCCTAGTGAACGAAATTCTATACAAACATCTGGCAAAGGTGCTGAACAGGGCGAAAACCCATGCGGGGAAGTTCGGCGCCATGGAGGGCGTGGAACAACTGGACAAGATTATCAATATCGATCAGAGCCCCATTGGCCGTACGCCCCGCAGCAACCCCGCCACCTATACCGGCGTCTTTGACATGATTCGAAAGGTCTTTGCCATGACGCCCGAAGCAAAGATCAGAGGCTACAAGGAAAACCGCTTCTCCTTCAACGTAAAAGGCGGCCGGTGCGAAGCATGCAGTGGCGACGGCCTGCTAAAAATTGAAATGCACTTTTTGCCGGATATCTATGTGCCCTGCGACGTGTGCAAAGGTATGCGCTACAATCGGGAAACCCTTGACGTGCGCTACAACGGTAAAAACATCTATGACGTGCTGGAGATGACCATAGAAGAGGCCCTATCCTTCTTTGAAAACCACCAGCAGATCGTTCGCAAGCTGCAAACCCTTTATGACGTGGGACTAGACTATACCAAGCTGGGCCAGCCCAGTACCCAGCTTTCCGGCGGTGAAGCCCAGCGCATCAAATTAGCCACAGAACTGAGCCGTCGGGACACAGGCCGCACTCTCTACCTTCTGGACGAGCCCACCACCGGGTTACACATGGCAGACGTGGAAAAACTCATCGACGTTCTGCAACGATTGGTAAACGCCGGTAACAGCGTGCTGGTGATTGAGCATAACTTGGATATCATCAAAACCGCCGACTACGTCATCGACCTGGGGCCCGAGGGCGGCGACGCAGGCGGCAGGCTGGTCTGCGAAGGTACGCCGGAAGAGGTATCCACCGTGCGAAAGAGCTATACGGGACAGTATCTGAAAAGATTGTTGGAACGGCAGGGCTGAACGAAAAGGAACAAAGCCCCGGCAGGAGGCATTTGCCGATGCACTGGATCTGGAAGCCGACGCGGACATGCCCCGGGTATTGGATGTGGGTATCAAGGACGGCCAACCAGTATATACCCTGTGAAATCAAGAGGAGTGGGACTGACAATGCGAAGGCAGGAACGCCAAATTACAGATATATCAGCCATTGACAACATTCTGCGGGAAAGCAAAGTATGCCGCCTGGGCATCGCGGACCCTGCCGCGGCAGCGCCCTATGTGGTACCTGTTAGCTACGGATACGAATGGCTGAAAGGTCGGCTTCGCTTGGTATTTCACGGGGCTTGCGCCGGGCGGAAGCACAATCTGCTGCGGTGCGAACCCCAGGTAGGCTTTGAGGTGGACTGCTGTCCCCTGTTATTGCCGGGGGATACAGCCTGCCAATACGGCGCGGCCTACCGAAGCGTCATCGGCGCAGGGAAGGTACATATACTGGCCGGATCGGATGAAAAACACCGGGCTGTTGACCTGCTGATGCTCTGCCAAACAGGACAGACCCCTCCCGTTGAGGAAGATGCTTTAGGAAAAACGGCGGTCTACGAGTTGCTGGCGGAGGTGTTCACCGCCAAGGGCTGTTGGTAAATCATGATGCCCTTTATTCGTATTCTTACAGTTACCCGCGTTTTCGTTTTATCGTATCGTTACGCCAACCTGATCGATACGGGAATAGCTCCCGGCGCTCATCCCCTGTTTAAGTCGGAGAGCATGGTCATACTAATCGCCGATCAAAACGGGGATAAGATTGGAATGGATTTTACGTTTTCGCAAAGCCGCCGAAACGAGGCGTAGTGGCGCTACGCTGAGTGGAGCAGGCACAGCGAAAACGTAAAAGAC
>WRHG01000171.1 GCA_009783365.1 Clostridia bacterium
GAAACTCATCTCATCCCGGCTGCCCAGCCGCAGGGGCTGCCTTTCATCCCTTCCGGCTTCGCAAAGCAGCTTCATGGCGTTTACCGTACTTACATCCCAATAATCCAGTTCCATTTGGGTAGCCGCCATCCCTTGGCGCAGTATATTGTAATACCCATACTGAAAGGGATGATTCACGATGAGCTGTACGGCCGTAGACACAAAACACCCGCACAGCAGGACATACGCCGCCCACCGGGCCCACGGGGCTTTTTTCTTTTGACCGGCGGCCTTTACCAGGATCTGCAGCCCATAGCCTGCCAGCAGCGCCAGCCCTGCAAACAAGAAATAGAAGTGTCTCCATCCATTGTATACCAACGGCCTTGCAGCCATGACAAACCCCAGCGGTATCATCCAGGATAGCGACAGCACCAGGAGCGCCAGGGTCTTCTCATCCAGGAGTGCGGACTTCCCTTGCCGTCCAACCCGAAGAACGGCGACCCCCTGGCCCAGGGCAGCCAGGGGCAGCGTGTACAGGGGAAGGGTCACCAGGATCATGTAAGGCAGGTAATAGCGCGGCAGAGGGTTTACCGGGTGGTCAAACACCATTCCCCGAAAGACCACCACCCCCGTCCACCGGGAAAACCCGGAGGCGTTTTGAATGGCATGGGCAAAAAAAGCCGCCGGGTCCGGCCACAGGGCGGGGGTCAACAGCCCGTAACCTGCCAGGAACGCGGCGGCTGTCCCCATGGCCACGGCCAGCCGGCGGCCTGTCCAAGCCTTTCGAGCGGAAATTAAAATTACGACGCTCAACGCCGTCAACGCCCAAGGGAGCATCCCCACGACCTTGGTGTTGGCAGCCATGGCCCCGGCCAGAGAAAACAATATGCCTCGGAGAAGGGTTTGCTTTTTCAGCAAGCGCAGGCCCATCCACAGGGATAACAGCACCAGGGACAACAGTACAATATCCTTGTTGTTATAATGCCCCTCCGCGAAAAAGCGGGGCGATAGATACAACAGCAGCGCGGCGGCGCAAGCCGACAGCCGATCCATACCCATCTCCCGGCCAAAGCCATACGCAGCGATAACCCCCGCCATGAACCAAAGCCAAGTATAGCCGTGCCAAAGAACGGTTCTCAAAGTTCCGTCCGGTACCTGCAGAATCGGCGCGGCCAGGTAGTAGGCGCATTGCCCGTGGTCTTTCTCGATGCTTTCCGATATACGCCGGACGTTCAGGCCGTCATAATACCGGCTCGCCTCGCTCTCCGGTCCTCCAATCTGCAGGGCATACTCCTTCAAGTTTTCCCGCAGGATGGCCTGCTCGGCAGGCTCGTCGCAGGGCAGGCCGTAATCCCCGCTGACGAGCAGCCCCGCCAAAAACAACACGGAAAAGAATGCCAGGACGAACATCCTGCCAGAACGTCGTCCCGAACCCGCCAAGGCCAGGATTCTGAACCTGCTTTCCGCATTCTTCATAAACTCGCCTCATCGCCAGTGAGACAGGGCGAGTTGTCCGCCCCATCCGGTAACGCCGCGAAAATGACGCCGGAACGGGAATCGAGCCCGGGATGATCCACCCTGTAAATCGCCGCCAATTCTTCCCCGTAAGCCATAATTGCAACCACGGGTTTCGCGCCGGGAGGCGGCCGCCAATGACTGAAGTTTTGATATGTGCGATTCACAAGCCGGTAATCGGATTCCCGTAAGTCCTCCCCATCGCCGGCCAGCCGAAGCATACCCGTCTCTTCCGGGTACGCGTCCAGGGCAGCCCGGACACCTTGCCGGGACCACAGATCCACTCCGTCCAAGTAAACCGGATGGTCCGCAGAACGAAGTTCCTCCGTCCGGGCGAGACGAACAAGCGCGTCGGCAACGCTAACATTCCAATAGTCCCGCTCCAGATAAGCATTCATCTTTCCTCCGGTGACCAACCGGGGAATGGGATTATAATACACATACTGGTATGGATGATTCATCGCCATCGAAAAGCCTGTGACGCCCATACAAGCCGCCAGTAACCCGGCGCCCGCCCTGCGCAGGCCCTTCCGTCCCTTTGCCCGTTCCCACAGCCGGGACGCCCCGTAGGCGGCAAGCACCAGGAGGGGGCCGTAAAGGAAATAAAAATGCCGCCATCCGTTATAAATACGCGTGCGTGTCAACACGGCAAAGCCTAGAGGAACCAGCCACAGCAGCGATATGAGCAGCCACGCCATTCTGTTCCGGTTCTTTTTCATCAGGGCCGCCCGCAGGGCTTCGATCTGCCCGAAGCAGGAAAGGCCCGCAATCCACAGCGGCGTGGTCGTCAGCATCATGTAAGGCAGATAATAGCGTGGCAGCAACGTGAGGCTCGTATCGAAAACCGCTCCCCTGAACAGCACAAATCCCTGCCAGACGGTATAGCTAACGGCGTTGCCGATCAGGTATTCCACAAATCCCAAAGGATCCCTCCATAGAGAGGGGGTCAGCACGGCATAGAATAGGAGAAAGCAACCAACTGTCGCCGCACCAATCCACAGGTTCCCGGGGTTCATTTGTTTTTTCGCCAAAAGGGAGGCGGCCACAAACGCGCCGCACAGACAAAAAACGGCCCAACCCGCAATTTTCGTACACGCAGCCAAGGCTCCTGCCAGCGCGAAGAGCGCCCCCGCGCCAAAGGCGGGCTTTTTTGCGAGCCGCAGGGCTTGCCACAGCATAAGCAACACAAAAACCATCAGAACGATGTCCTTATTATTATAATGCCCCTCCGCGAAGAACCGGGGCGACAGCATCAGCATAGCCGCCCCCAAACATGACATTGGCCTGGATAGGCTCACATGCCGGCATGACTGGTACAGCGCCACGGCGCCGAGCCAAAAGAGCAACCAGGTGTACAGATGCCAGATCAGCCTCTGACCCGCCGGCGAGACGTTCCGCGACATCACAATCCCCGCCAGGGGATAGTAGGCTGCCGCTCCGTGGTCCCGATGGACGTTTTGAGAGATAGGCGTCAGGAGCGATATATACGGGTTCAGCGCGGGTTCCCGCCGGCGTTCCGCAGCCAGATCCTGAAAAACCGAATCGTCAATACCCAGCAGGTTGCAATACTCCCATAGGTTCATGCGCAGGATGTCCCGCTCGTCCGGCTCATCCCAGGGAATGCCATAGGCCGGCGCTGTGAAGAACCCTGCCGCCAGCAGCAACCCAAAAAAAAGACAAACCCACCGGCGAGGGCTGTCTCCTCTAACCTTCCTCCTGTACCGGCGCCGGGCTTCCTCCGGCTTGCTGCGCGGGCTTTCAGATTCGCCGCCCGCAGGCCTGCGCTTCATTTCCCGCATCGTTTCTCCTTATCGCAATTGATGGAAATATCATGAACGGCCGCCCATCGCATTCCCTTATGCAAATTGCCTTCATATCGCATGGACGGCGCGCCGCCCTATCTTTTTATACTCTACGGAATGTGAAATGTCAAGCCGGCCATCCGTCCCGCCGGCAGATGAAAACCCGGGTGCCGGCAGCATTGACAGGACCCGTTGGAGCGGCTATGATATCCCGGTAAGAAGCCCGGTATCGATCTGTATTTGGAAAAGACTGTGAGGTATCCTATGCGAACCGCACTGGTGACCGGAGGAAGCGGCGGCATTGGCGCGGCTACGGTACGCGCCTTCTCCAATGCCGGATACAGCGTAGCGTTCTTTTACAACACCCGCAAGGAGACCTCCCTGGCCCTGGCCCTGGAAACCGGCGCCTTCCCTCTGCCCTGCGACCTGGCCGACCCGGCGAATGTACGGGAATCCTGCGCGCAAGTTCTGCGGCAATGGCCTCATATCGACGCCCTTGCCCTGTGCGCGGGCATTTCCCAGCAGAAGCTCTTTCAAGAGATCACCGACCGGGAGTGGGAGCATATGCTGGCCGTTAACGTTAGCGGGGCTTTCTATACGGCCCGGTCCATCCTGCCATCCATGATCGCTCGAAAAACAGGCCAAATCGCCTTTCTCTCCAGCATGTGGGGACAGGCGGGAGCCAGCATGGAGACTCATTATTCCGCCAGCAAAGCGGCGCTGATCGGCCTGACGCGGTCCCTGGCCAGGGAGGTGGCGCCAAGCGGCGTCCGGGTCAACTGCGTAGCCCCGGGCGCCATCGAAACGCCCATGACCACATCTCTGGACATGGAGGCGCTGCAAAGGCTGCGGGAGGAGATCCCCCTGGGGCGTCTGGGTACGCCTGAGGAGGTGGCCCAATGCGTCCTTTGGCTCTGTTCCACCGAGGCCTCCTATCTCACAGGCCAAGTAATCAGCCCTAACGGCGGCATGGTCCTGGGGTAACGGGATGCAACTCCACCGCTCCTGTGCAAACCCCATCCAGGAAAACGCGGACGTGTTCT
>WRHG01000172.1 GCA_009783365.1 Clostridia bacterium
GCTCGAAACGCCTGTCACGTCCTCTGAAACGGCATGGGAAGAGTATGAAACCGTGAGCGATGAGGAGGCATGGGATGGCAAGCTGCTCGTGAAACACGGGCAATTGATTACGCCACGGAACCTGCAAAGCGAGGAAGGCAAGGATTTGGACCGCATGCTGGCGGCCGGGTTACTTGAGCGGGTGGATCAGTTCGAGATACAGATCCCGGTCACAGTCACAAGCGAGGTAAAATCCGCACTGGATGGCGGACTGCCCATCGAGAAGCCGATGGACGGCTACACGCTCCGCGTGACCTGTGCGGATCTGCATCCGAATGCGACCTATATAGATCTGGAGTACGTCTTTGAGACGGAGGAGGACATGCTCCGCCTCGCGAGAAGCCGCGCCGGATGGCTGCATGACGAAAACGGCCGGGAAGCAATGCTGGGATTGGTGGGTTGCTATGTGGGCGCGCTGTGGGAGACGGAAGCAAGGCTCGAAGAAAATCAAAGCGCCGGCAAGTACGATCCCCTGTTCATGCTGAGCGGTTTTAGCGCAAGCACAGGAGAGATCTTCCAGCGGGAGGACGGGAAGTGGGTGACCCCCATGCATCAGGAAATGACCCCGCTGCTCTCGACAATCCGGGCGATTACCATTCTCCCCATGAGCTATCGGACGATTTCCAATATCGAAACCGAAGAGGTTTTCTATTGGGAGGATGCGCTTACCCTCACGTTCAATCCGTAAGTGAAATCAGGAGGCTGACCTTTATGGCCAGCCTCCTGATCGCATTGCGCGGAACGCCCCGCGCCTCTGACACCGTAATTGGAATGGAAACCAGGTCAATCTCCTCCACAGCCACACCCCACATGGCCAGCACTTGTGAATAATGTCATAGGGACGGGACGGAGGTTTCCGGATAAAATTTTCCTATCCTGTATAAACATGTAGGTGACAGCAGAGCCTGTTTGGGATAAAATATGAGCAGCGAATTGGAAATGGGGAGGAAACGATTTATGAAGAGGATCACGTTGTATTTGTTGCTGTGTGTCTTATGCCTGGCGGGGTTGGGTTCGGCATTTGCCGCGTCGTCCGAGGCAGACTCGTCGGATTGGCCGGACGTGCCTTTCGCGCGGAATATAGCATCCGGCGAAATCATCTATCTGGGCATGGACAAGGCCGAGGCCGAAGCCATCACGGGAGAGCCGTTGGAGGAAGGGTTGTTTGGTAAAAACAAGTATGTATATGAAGGGATCACCCTTGCGTTCCGGGACGACCTGGTCGTACACATCGAGATACCCTGCGAGGAGCCGCTCTGGGCCGCGAACGGCGTTGTGACGCCTTTTATGCCAACGGACCGGGCGCTTGAAGCGCTGGGGATGCTTTTTGAGCCGGGTAACGACCCTTATAACATATGGTATTTTGAAGACGGAACACAAACGCATCTTGATCGCAGCCCTCCATCTCAGGATATCCGCAGAGATTATCAATGGTCGCTCACTTTCTTTGCGGACAGCCAGACCGTTGGGCAGATTACGATGGGCGACAAGCAGTATCTGACGACGATGCAATAAGGGAACCTCAATCGACGGGAGGCGGTTACAAGTGTTGTTAAAACTTTTGTCCGGCAAAAAGAACGGGCTTATCGCGGGGTTGCTGATGCTGGCCATCTGCCTGCCTTTGTGTCCCGGCGCGCTCGCCGTGCCGCCTCCATCCGCGCCGGAGAGTTTCACTGCCATTCCGGGCAACGGCAAGGTTGGGTTGATGTGGTTTGAACCGGAAAACGACGGCGGCGCGGCCATTACGGGATACCAGGTATCCATGGACGGCGGGGCGACCTGGATCGATGTAGGGCTTGCTACGAGTTATACTTTCGATGGCCTGACCGGCGGCATCATGTACGTGTTCATGGTGCAGGCGGTGAACGACGCCGGGTATGGCGAGGAGGCGGTCGTCACGGCCAAGCCCAAGGACGCGAAACCGGATGTAAACGCAACCGGCAACCAACAAGGCCAGGGCCAGGTGATTACCGGCGGAGGTGGAGGCGGAGGGATCATTGTGGAACCGCCGCCGCCACCCCCACCGCCGCCGGAGGATGATCCGCCGGAAGACCCGTCACCCAAGAAAGATACGCCGAAAGAACCGCAGCCAGAGGATTACATTCCCATTGAGATTGACCCGGCGGAAGTGACTGAAAGGCCGTTCAGGATCGTAAAACCAAAGATCATGGATTTGGTGGGAACGTATACGATTATCGCGAGCGGTACGCAGCCATATTTCATAGATCAGGCTCACAAGCATGACTATACCTTGGATTTCAAAGCGATAAAAACGGGCGATGCGATGTCTGGCAGCTACTCCGGGAACGGGACACTGCGACTGATTCTAGATGAACCTTATTATCACACGAATAAAGTGGCATCATCAAAGGATGTCTTTCATATAGAATTTGAAGCGACCGGCCCTCTGACGAATATCTCGTTTGCACTGTTGACTCCTCTACCGCCGATCCAACCCGCGAACAACTCCGGCGGCAGCCTCCAACCTTTGCCACCGATCCAGCCTGCGGATAACTCCGGCAGCGGGCTCCAGCCTTTGCCGCCGATTCAGTCTGTGGGTAACTCCGGCAGCGGGCTCACGCCTCTGCCGCCGATTCAACCCGCGAACAACTCCGGCGGTAGCCTCACCCCTCTGCCACCGATACAGCCTGCGGATAACTCCGGCGGCAGCCTTACCCCTCTGCCGCCGATCCAGCCCGCGAACAACTCCGGCAGCAGCCTCACCCCTCTGCCGCCGATCAAACCGATACCGCCTGCTCAGGCAACAGGCACAGGAACGATGTATTGGAATCCCAGTACGGTCAAAAACCGTTTTGACAGCAATCATGGCGTGTCTGGCATAGTGATGCTTCCATTCGAGCCTTTTACTATGAACATTGAAGTCAGAATGTTCGCTAATGGCAATGGGCTTGTAACAATCATCATGGGCTCCCAAAGGTTAACGTACAAAGCCCGTCTGGTCAAGGGCGTGACATTGGTGAACGTAAAATGAGCGACAGGAGAATAGCGTGAAAGAATCAAAAACGGGGCCACCGCGTAAGCAAGGGAAAGAAGCCCTGCTGGAAGCAGCGCAAGGAAAGGGAGGGAAGCACTACGACGCAATGGACAGCCCGTGAGATTCAATAAGCCGGATTGCTTGTCGAAGTGCCTTGACCAATTGTTTGGCTTTGAGTGTTTCGGGCATGTCAATTTTGTAAAGGTCACAGGGATTGAAAACCTCACCGGTCGAGAGCATTGCGAAGATAGAGGTGAGGACCATGCGGGCAATAGCAATAATGGCACGTTTCTTCCCCCGGCGTTTGGCGATCTGCTCATACTTGTGACGGAAATAAGGGGAATCGTTCGATTTCACGGCTGCGTGTGCGGCTTGCACCAACGCAGGTTTGAGATAAACTCCCGCACGTGTAATACGAACGGACTTCTTCTTACCGGCAGATTCGTTGTTGCCAGGCGTTAAACCGGCCCAGCAGCAAAGACGCTTTGAGGAACCAAACTGCGACATATCAGTTCCGATTTCGGAAAGTATGGTGATAGCGGAGCGACGGTCAACACCCGGGATGGTGCACAATAGGGAAATGATGTTTTCCTGCCCGCTGACCATGGAGTCGATCACGGTGTTAACCTCGGCGATGATAGATTCAATGTAAGTGAGGTGTGCCCGGACAATCCGCATTCTGGCTTTTTGTTCAGGAGCAATGGAAAAGCCCTCAATGGATTCAAGCACGGCATTAGCTTTCTTCTTTAGGGATCGTTGCAGCAGAGAAACGCAGTGATCCGGCTGGAAGGTTTCATCAGACATCAGATAGCCGGTAATGGCGGACGCGGATTTACCAAACATGTCGGAAACGACAGAATCCAGTGCCACATTACAGACAGTGAAGGCATTCTGAAAGCGGTTCTTTTCACTGCTTTTCATGGAAACGAGCTTGAAGCGGTAGCGGGTAAACTCCCGAAGGAGCCGTATGGGTTTAGGCGGAATGAAGCTCCCGGGAACCAAGCCGAGCCGGAATAGATCGCCGATCCACTTAGAATCCTTGGCATCGTCCTTGTTGCCTTTGACGGTTTTGACCCATTTGGGATTGGCAATGGTAACTCGCAAACCATATTCTTCGAGAATGTTGAATACAGGAACCCAGTATTTCCCGGTAGACTCCATGCAGACATCCAGGCAAGCGTGGGCAAGCAACCAGTCCTTGAAGGCCCTGATATCGCCGTTGTAGGTAGAAAAGCGTTTCTTCTGGTAATGTGGCTGTATGC
>WRHG01000173.1 GCA_009783365.1 Clostridia bacterium
AAAGAGCTGCGGCCGCATTGTCACGAGGATGATCGCGGAACACACCGGCCAAAAGATTCCGGAACTCGTGCCCTCTACGGATCGGCCTCCGGTCCGCCCCATATCCTTCGGGGAGCTGGGAGGTGAGGACGATGCCTAAAAGCGCAGATGTGGTGGTGATTGGCGGCGGTGCTATCGGTACCGCCGTGATGTACGCTCTTGCCAAGAAGGGCGCCAAGGTGATTCTGGCCGAGAAGGGCGATATCGCAGAGGGAACCAGCAGCAAATGCGACGGCAATGTCCTTATCTCGGATAAGATGCCCGGATATGACGCCATGCTGGCCAAAAGAAGTCAGGATTTGTTTCCTTCCCTTTCCGATGAAATCGGGTACGACATTGAGTGGACCCGGAGGGGGAGTTTGAATTTAATTGAAAACGAAACGGAGATGGCACAGGCTGTCGAGTATTGCGACGGCCTGAAGGCCTGCGGCATCCCGGCCCGTATGATGGACCAAAAGGAGGTCCGGGAGGATGAGACGCTTGTATCTCCCCATGTGATTGGCGGGTTGGAGGTAGAGTGTGACGGTTCTCTTTACCCGATGGCGATGTGCTTCGGGCTTGCGTTGGCGTCACAAAGGCTGGGGGCGGAAGTGATACGCTCCGCGAGCGTTACGGCCATTGAAAGGAATACGGCCGGCCGTGTTTCCAAGGTTGTAACCACAGCGGGGAGCATCCTCACTGAAAACGTCGTGAACTGCGCCGGTATCTGGGCCAAAGAGATCGGACGGATGGTGGGGCTGGACATTCCGGTAGAGGCAAGACAGGGCCAGATCCTGGTTTCGGAACAGACTTTCAGGGTTGCGCGGCGCAAGGTGGTGGAGTTTGGTTATCTGATGGCAAAATTCCAGGGTGGCGGTTATAAGCGCGACGTCCCGCCGGAAGTGGAGAAATATGGCGTCGCCTTCGTCTTTGAGCCGACCCATGCGGATAATTTCCTCATAGGTTCCAGCCGCCGGTTTGTCGGGAGGGACACCCGATGCCACATTGGCGTTATTCAGGCTTTGGCAAGCCGTGCAAAGCACTTCTTTCCCGTCATGAAGGACATCAGGGTTATCCGTACCTATGCCGGCCTCAGACCCTACACCCCGGACCATATGCCGATTGTATCGGACACCGGTGTTCCCGGGTTTTTCATCGCCGCCGGACATGAGGGCGACGGCATCGGCCTTTCCCTCGTCACGGCGGAAATCATCAGCGGGCTGATCTGCGGGACGCCGTTTGCCCTGGATTTAGCGCCATTGGCTTACGGCCGTTATTTAAACCGTACGGCATCCCACTAAAGATGGAGGTATACCATGAAGTTGTTTCCGGAAGCCAGAATTTTGGATGTAAACCTTACAGACGGTTGCGTCGCTGTCCGAACGCTGGATAGCGAGACCTATCGTCTTTACCCCGGCGGTTCGTCGCTGGCATTGTATTTGATACTCAGTGAAATGGACCCAAGGGTTGACCCGCTGTCTCCCGAGAATATGCTCGCCTTTGCCGTCTCTCCCACCGTCGGCCTTCCCTTCGCCGGCAACAGCCGTATGGTGGCCGCCGCCAAAAGCCCGTTGACCGGCTGCATAGGCGACAGCCAGAGCGGCGGCTTTTTCCCCGCCACGTTGAAAGCCAGCGGCTGGGATGCGATTTTGTTCCGTGGCAAGGCGAAAACCCCGGTTTATCTCGCCGTTGACGGCGACAAGGCTGAACTGCGAAGCGCCGAAGCATTATGGGGCAAAGGAACAGCCGATTGCGAGGATGCGATCACCGCTGAACTGGGCGAGAAACTTGATATCGCATGTATCGGCCCCGCCGGCGAAAACGGGGTGCGTTATGCCGCCATCATCAATATGGCAAACAGGGCTAACGGCAGAACCGGCATGGGTGCGGTGATGGGCAGCAAAAATTTGAAAGCCGTCGCGCTGAAAAAGCAAAAGCCGCGGGAAGCGTATAATAAAGATCAATTTTTGGAGATCTTTGGCAAACAGTCAAAGCGTCTGGAGGAAAACGAAGGGGTGGCCGGACTCGGCAAGTACGGTACTGACGGTGATACCGAGGGATTCAACGAGGACGGATTCCTGCCTACACGCAACTGGACGACGGGCTATTTTCCGGAAGGAGCTTCAAAAATCACCGGCACAACCATGTATGAAACAGTACTTAAGGAACGCGACACCTGTTATGCCTGCGCCGTCCGCTGTAAGCGCGTTGTGGAGATCGAGAATAAGGTGGATCCACGATACGGCGGCCCCGAGTACGAGACCGTGGGCACATTCGGTCCGTACTGCGGAGTATCCTCCCTGGAGGATATCTGCGTCGCCAACCAGTTGTGCAATAAATATGGGATAGACACCATCTCCTGCGGCGCCACCATCGCGTTTGCGATGGAATGTTTTGAAAAGGGGCTGCTCACCGAAAGGGACACAGATGGGTTGAGGCTTAACTGGGGAACAGGCGAAAACTTCGCTCCGTTGATCGAAAGGATCGCAAAACGCGAAGGCTTCGGCGACCTGCTGGCCGAGGGCAGCGCGCGAATGGCGGAGAAGATCGGGAAAGGCAGCGAGAAGTTCGTTATGGCGGTTAAAAAGCAGGAGTTTCCCGCTCATATGCCCCATTGGAAACCTGCCCTGGGCATCGTGTATGCGGTCAATCCCTTCGGGGCGGACCATCAATCCAGCGAACACGACCCATTTTTGGTCGCGCCGGCTGACGCTCAGAGCAGAAGATGGCTAAGTCAGATCGGCCTTTGGAAGGGCTATGACGACAGCTATGCCATCGACGACGAAAAAGTGAGATTCGCCTATGAAACGCAAGCCTATTTTTCGATGCTGGACACCCTCTGCCTCTGCCAGTTTACCTGGGGACCCGCCTGGGAACTATATGGCCCAACCGATCTGATCAACTTATGCAAACACGGGATCGGCTGGGAAACCTCCATCGCCGAGTTGCTAAAAGCGGGTGAGCGGCGGATCAACATGATGCGCTGGTTTAATGCGCAAAACGGCTTTACCAAGGAACAGGACAAGCTGCCCGAGCGAATATTTGAGCCTCTGCCCGACGGTCCATCCAAAGGGGTGCGGCTTGATCGCGAAAAATTTTACGAGGGCGTGGAGCTTTATTACCGGTTTGCAGGCTGGGAGTCTGAAACGGGAAACCCCACCGATATCAGCCTTAGGAAGCTGTCTCTTGGCTGGCTGGCTGAAAAAAGCAGGCGAATTCGCGTTGCGCTGAACGGCAAGGAACGGGATATCGATTTTGAAGATACCGTGGCGAAGCTCCTGAAGTTCCTGGGCTATCCAAAATCCCAGACCAGCGTATGGGTTAACGAGCAAAAGCTCCTTGCGGGAGAATATGATACCCATACCCTGAAAGCGGGAGACCAGGTGAAAGCCGTACGCCTTTTTGGCGGCGGCTGACCTGTTGGTGAGGAATTACATAGAAAGCGAGTGATAGTATGACACACAAGGAACTGCGCGGCGTATTCTCCGTCTTGATCACCCCTATGAACGACGATTTTCAAATCGACGAAAAGGGCCTCCGCGCCAACATCGACTGGCAAATAAGCAAAGGGATCGCTGGAATATGCGTCACGGGCAGCACGGGAGAGTTTGTAAGCCTGACGAAAGAAGAGCGCAATCTGGTGGCGAGGATTTCTGTGGAACACGCTGCCGGCCGTATTCCGGTGGTGGTGGGTACGGCAGCCGCCACGACGCCCGAAGCTATTGAATACACACAATATGCCGAGCGCATCGGAGCCGACGGGGCCATGATCATCAACCCCTATTACAGCCTGCCCGCTCCCAATGAGGTGGTCGAATACTTCAGAATGATCGGCGAGGCGGTACATATCCCCATCATGGCGTATAACAACCCGGCCAGTTCGGGCGTCGACATTTTGCCGGAAACCATGGCCGAAATCGGAAAAATAAAGAATGTAAGTTATCTTAAAGATGCGTCCGGCGAGATTCGACGCGTCCGTGAAATTCAACAATGCACCCATAACCGGATCAAGGTATTTAACGGATGTGAGGATCTTGCTTTCGAAGCCTTTGTACTCGGAGCCGTGGGCTGGATCTGTGTGGCCGGTAACATAGTTCCGGGAGAGTGCCAAAAGCTGTTCGACCTTGTTGAGGCCGGTAAAATCAGCGAGGCGAAGAAGCACTACGACCGCTTGCTGCCCCTCCTTATGCACATCGAGAAATGCGGTAAACTGGTGCAGGTGACCAAGGCCGCCGCAGCAAAGGTCGGATGCGCGGCCGGCCCCGCCCGTTACCCGC
>WRHG01000174.1 GCA_009783365.1 Clostridia bacterium
CTATTTCCTGGATATGGGCCCAGCCGCGGCGGATAAGCTCGCCGGTTAGCGCTTCCACATAATAAGAGCCGCCCCAGGGATCCGCCACCTTGCACACGTCGGTCTCGTCCTGGATATAAAGCTGGGTGTTGCGTGCGATGCGGGCCGAGAAATCCGTAGGCAGGGCGATTGCTTCGTCCAGTGCGTTGGTATGCAGGGATTGGGTATGCCCCAGGGCCGCCGCAAGCGCTTCCAGGCAAGTGCGGGCCACATTGTTGAAGGGATCCTGTGCGGTCAGGCTCCAGCCTGAGGTCTGGCAATGGGTGCGCAGGGCTAACGACTTGGGGTTCTTGGGTTCGAACTGGTTGACTATCTTGGCCCACAACATGCGCGCGGCGCGCATCTTTGCCACTTCCATAAAGTAATTTTTACCGATGCCCCAGAAGAAAGAGAGGCGCGGCGCGAACTGGTCTATGGTCAGCCCTGCGTTGATGCCGGTTCGCAGATACTCAAGGCCATCGGCCAGGGTATAGCCCATCTCGATATCCGCGGTAGCCCCGGCCTCCTGAATATGATAGCCGGAGATGCTGATGCAGTTGAACTTGGGCATATTATTTGAGGTATAAGCGAAAATATCACCGATGATGCGCATGGAAGCTGCCGGAGGATATATATAGGTGTTGCGCACCATGAATTCCTTGAGGATATCGTTTTGAATGGTACCTTCAAGCACCTTTTTATCGACGCCCTGTTCCTCGGCGGCCAGGATATAAAAGGCCATGATGGGCAGCACGGCCCCGTTCATGGTCATGGAGACGGACATCTCGCCCAGCGGTATGCCGGAGAACAGTATTTCCATGTCCAAGATGGAATCCACCGCCACTCCGGCCTTGCCCACATCTCCCACAACACGGGGATGATCGGAATCGTAACCCCGGTGGGTAGCCAAATCAAAGGCGATGGAAAGGCCCTTTTGCCCGGCAGCCAGATTGCGGCGGTAAAAGGCATTGCTCTCCTCGGCAGTGGAAAATCCCGCGTACTGGCGCACCGTCCAGGGGCGCGTCACATACATGGTGGGGTAAGGGCCGCGCAGAAAAGGCGGCAGCCCGGCCATATAGCCCAGATGATTCAGTTCCCTGTAATCAGCTTCCGTATAGAGGGGCCGTACATCGATCTGTTCCATGGTATGGTTCAATAGTTCGCTTAAGCTTTTGCCTGTTTCTTTTTCTATCCTGCTTTGCCAGGCCGCATAGCCGCCATTAGCGGGGGAGGCGGTAAAAGCTATCTTACTCAAATCCGGCTTTTTCATCATTCTATACCTCCCGCTTGTTGAATTTTCTTCAATACACTCGGGCAGTCGGCTTTTATATGGATAAAGTCGTCCAAACCTGCCTCAAAATAGCTGTCCTTGAATTCCGGCGCAGGCGCTCCAGCCAGAATCACCATCATATGGGGGGCTTTTGCCTTGATGGCGCGTGTGAGTTCCGGCACGATTTCCGGGTAGGTATCATCGGTGGAACAGATCACAGTCACTTGAGCTTTAGAAGCCACAGCAGCCTCGGCGGCGGACGCGACATCGGCGAAGCCGTCGTTACGCAGCACCGTAAAGCCGCCTACTTCCATAAACCCGGCGGAAAAATCGGCTCGGGCTTTATGCTGCGGTATCGGCCCCATGTTGGCCAGGAACACCTCAATGTTTTTGCCCGTTTTTGCTTTATGCTCTTCGGTTTTTATTCGCACAGCCTCGAATCGCTCCGTCCAACGACGGGGGGCAATGGGGGCGACGGTTTCGCTCTCGCCTTTATTCAGCGCCGCCATAACCTGCGCCACAGTAGAACCCTTTTTAAAGGCTGTGGCCGCTGTACCAGGGCAGTTGTCCACGCCCTCCGCCGGGGCAGCGCCGGTTGTTTCACATGCACGGGCGAAGCGCTCAGCGCTGGAACCGCCAAGGCGCGTTTCCTGTATATTGGCGTACATATTGCTGCCTACGGCCCGGTCGGCGCGAGTAGCCAGCTTACTGAAACGTTCGTTTAAGGTAACCGCGATAGCTTCTTGCAGGCTGCCCGTTTGCAGCGCCGCCAGCAGGCCGCCGGCTGCTTCTAGTTCCTGTAATTTGCCCCAGGCGGCCTCAGCTACCTGACTGGTAAGAGTCTCCACGAACCAGGAGCCGCCCGCCGGGTCTATTGGGGATGTAAGGTCGAACTCGTTTTGCATCATCACCTGGATATTCCGGGCGATGCGGCGGCTCTGCTCATCACTTTCACGTACCGCGGCGTCGAAGGGCTCCACCGTCAGGGCGCTTACTCCGCCTACCACGCCGGAAAAAGCCTGGGTAGTGCTGCGCAGGATATTCACATAAGGATCATAAACGGTTGCGGTGAAACGGGAGGTGGAAGCGCAGGCGTCCAATTTGGCCGCTTCCTCGCTGCCGCCGTAGGCTTTGATTATCTGCGCCCACAGCAGGCGGGCGGCGCGCAGTTTGGCGATTTCCATGAAAAAATTTGCGCCCAGGGAGAAGGAGAATACCATCTTGGCGGCGATCTCATTCACAGAGAAGTCCCGTTCAAGCAGCGCGTCCAGGTAGGCTGTTCCGGCGGCAAACATGGCGGCCAATTCTTGCACGGCGCTGGCCCCGCCCTCGCTATAAACGGACCCTTGGATGAAGATAGTCTTGACTTGCGGCATGTTCTTGGCTGCCCAGCGCAGACAGGCAGCCATTTGGTCATAATATCCCGTCATTGAGCCGCCATTTACGCCGTTTCGGGCCAGCATACCCAAGGGATCCGCGCCTACCACGCCGCTAAAAGCTGACATTTCAAGCCCTGTCTGTTCCGCGTAAGCGGCAAAGAGGCCCAGGGTAGAGGCGGCGGAAGTTTCACAGAACACCTGAAAGGGATACTTTTTTACATCAATGCCGTTAAGCAGTATCGTGATATCTTCCAGATTAGATATTTTTGGGCAGCAGCCAGGGTTAAAGCAAATGGCGGTCGCCCCTTTGCTCAAGCCTTCACGCAGCAGGGCATTGGCTTCTTTGGGGTCGGCCGCATCGCCCTTTTGCGCTATCAGCCAGGGCCGGGCACTGTAACCGGCGGCGGAAGTCCCCCGCAGATAACCGTCTGCGCCCGGCATACCGCTTTTGGCCCCAAATCCGGCAGCGTGCTCCGCCGTATACAGCGGTTCCAGGGTTATGCCCTCGTAGGTTTTAGTCAGCAGCTTTTTGTCGAAGGGCACGCCTTTAAGGGAAGCGGTTGCTTCATCCTTCCACTCCGCATACGTTTGCGGCGCAAATTCCGCAAAATCCACCGCGGCAGCGGGAACTCTTTCTTTTTCCATCTGCAATTACCTCTTACCGCAGGAGTTCCTCTCCTGCTTTCAGCGCCTTAAAATTGATCTCTTCGGTACCCTTGGGAATGTGCATACCGACGGCAGTCCGCATCTGTTCATGTGAGACAAGCGAAAGCAGTTTGTTGATGGCCCCTAACGCTATGATGTTGATGGTAAAAGCTTTCCCGAGGGTCTCCCGCGCTGTCTTAATAATGGGAATACGAATCAAACCGGAAGTTTTAAGCGTTTCAGGCGGCGTAAGGCTGTCGTCTATAATCACCGTGCCGTCGTTACAGATGCCCGCGGCGTACCTGTCAAGGGAAGTTTGGGTAAGCGTCAGCAAAAGATTTGGTTTTGACACTTTGAAAAAACCGACGGGCCCGTCGCACATAACGACGTCGGCCTTGCACAGGCCTCCTCGGGCTTCCGGTCCGTAAGATTGGGTTTGCGCGACGTTCTTTCCGGCCAGGATCGCAGCCTCCGCCAGAATGATGGAACCAAGTATTACGCCTTGCCCGCCGCTGCCTGCCAGCCGAATCTCCGTTCTATTGGGCATTTGTCTCCCCCTCCCTCGCCAGTTTATCGAGCATCTTCTGATATTCCGCCGTGAATTCCGGGTAGTTTGTGTGAGCCAGGAGGCCGATAATCAGTTTTCCCTGCATATCAGCCGCGCTCACCTGTGCGACCCCTTCCTGGGTGATGGCGTTTTCCTTCTGCCAGCGCAGCATTTCCACGGCGTCGCCCTTTTTGTTTTTGCGTCCGTAGTAGGTAGGGCAGATGCTGGCGCAGTCAATGATGGAAAAGCCTTTGTGCAGAATCCCCCGTTGAATCAGCGCCGTGGTCTGCTGTACATGGTAAACGTCGCCCCGCGCTGCATAAGACGCACCCGCGCCCAGAGCCAGCGAGGCCAAATCAAAATAGCGGTCCAGGTTCCCGTAGGGCGTGGTTGAACTGGCGTCGCTCTTGGGCGTAGTGGGCGAGTAC
>WRHG01000175.1 GCA_009783365.1 Clostridia bacterium
TACTGGTTTTCAGAAAAGCAAAGAGAGTAACGTTTTTCATATAAAAGCGTTATTTAACAGGCTTTTCGGCAGGTTGCCAAAACCAAACCATTTTATATGGTTAAAACTGAGGAGGTCATTCCATGAACAAGGCTGAATTAACCGTTGCACTCGTGAAGAAAACTGGTTTCACCAAGAAGGATGCTGAAAAAGCGCTGGGCGCTGTGACCGAAGTAATTACGGAAGCGCTGGCCGGCGGCGAAAAAGTTCAGGTTGTCGGTTTTGGTTCTTTTGAGGTTCGCAATCGCCCCGCCCGTATCGCCCGTAATCCGCGCACCGGCGAGCAGATCAAAATCAGCGCCTCCAAAGCCCCGGTCTTCAAGGCTGGCAAGGCTCTCAAGGACAGCGTGAATAAATAAAGTTCACGAAAAAGGCATCTCAAATGCTTTATTAATGAGGGTGTTTCATACACCCTCATTTTTTAGTGAAAACACAAAAGACGGACAAAATATCAACGGTTTCATCAGTGAGCAGCATCAACCACTCCCCAGCAGCCAGCCAAGCAGCAGGACCAGCAGCCCCATCACAGCCGCGCCTCCCAGCACCCAAGGCAAGACCAGGCTGAGCGCCGCAATAATCATCGCAAGCACATCGTGCTTTTCCAGGATAATCCCCTCTGCCTTCGGCTCTTTTTTTGTTTTACGTAACCAATCGCCAAAGGGCAATCGGGAATATGTCTCTCTAAATCGCTTTTTTGTGTCCTGAAGGCGCTGAACCCGCTTATCATCCGCGCTTTTCATGATTGCATATGACAGGCCACACAATGACCGGGCGCGGCCTCTCGCAACTCGGGCTCCTTGACGGAGCATTCCTCAGCGGCAAAAAGGCATCGGGTATGAAACCGGCAGCCACTGGGCGGGTTCGCAGCGGAAGGCATATCGTCCGCGAGCGGCGCGCGCTCCTTCCTGTCCTCGGGGTCCATGGTGAGCACGGCAGCTAGCAACGCTTTGCTGTAAGGATGCCTGGCATCACTGAACAGCTTTTCCTTAGGCGCAATTTCCACAATCTTGCCCAAATACATTACCGCGATGTCGTCGGACAGGTAACGTACCACGCTCAAATCATGGGAGATAAACAGGTACGTGAGGTCCATCTGCGCCTGCAAGTCCTTCAACAAATTGATAATCTGAGCTTGAATGGACACGTCCAGCGCGGATACCGCCTCGTCGCATACTACGAACTTGGGGTTTAGCGCAAGGGCCCGGGCAATGCAGATCCTCTGGCGCTGCCCGCCGGAGAATTCGTGCGGGTAACGGGCGATATGATAGTCCGACAGGCCGCAGCGCTCCAGCAGTTCCAACACACGCTCGGACATCTGCGCTTGGGTTTTAACCATCCCATGGGTCATCAGCGCCTCACCCACAATTTCACCCACGGTAAGGCGTGGATTCAGGGAAGAATAGGGGTCCTGAAACACGATCTGCATATTTCTACGCGCCTCGCGCAAGTCCCGTTTTTTCATCCCGTACACATTGCGCCCGGCGATTTCCACGCTGCCCGAGGTGGCGGGCGTAAGGCGAAGCAAGGAACGGCCTACCGTGGTTTTCCCACAGCCGGATTCCCCCACCAGCCCCAGCACCTTCCCGCGCTGGATGGTAAAACTCACGCCGTCCACGGCGCGCACATAGCCCACCACTTTACGCACCAAGCCTTTTTGGATGGGAAAATGCTTTACCAGATCGCGAACCATTACAAGGGGCTGCTCACTCACGAGACCGCCTCCCTTCTTTGGCTCCCTCGTTTTTGCTTTCCGCGTCGGCGGCCTCACTTCGCCAGCAACGGGACTTTCGGCCGTCCGGAAGCGTGAACAGTTCCGGACAGGCATGGGCGCATCGCTCATCCGCAAAGGGGCAGCGAGGGTGAAACTGGCATCCATCCGGCCTTTCCAACAGGTTAGGCACCATACCGGGGATTACATAAAGCCGCTGCTGATCGCTCATATTCTGAGGTTTCGAACGGAGTAAGCCCTGGGTGTAGGGATGTAACGGGTCCTTAAAAAGCGCAGCAACAGGCGCCTCCTCCATGACTTGGCCCGCATACATCACCAGCACCCGGTCGCTCATCTCGGCGATGACACCCAGGTCATGGGTAATAAACATAATAGCGGTATGATATTCCTGCTGCAATTGTTTCATCAGCATCAGTATCTGCGCCTGAATGGTCACATCCAAGGCGGTTGTGGGTTCATCCGCGATCAGCAGTTTCGGGTTGCATGCCAGCGCCATGGCAATCATCACCCGTTGGCGCATACCGCCGGACAGCGCGAAGGGAAAATCGTTTACAACCCGTTCCGGGTTTGGCACCCCCACCCGGCGGAGCTGCCGGATGGCTTCCTGATGCGCCTTTTCCTTTCCCAGTCCCCTGTGAAGCCGCAGCACCTCGCTGATCTGGTAGCCTACGGTAAAAACCGGGTTCAACGATGTCATTGGTTCCTGGAAGATCATGGATATTTCGTTACCCCGCACTTCCAGAATGTCTTTTTCGCTCATGGTCAGCAAGTCTCTGCCGTCAAACAGGGCGCTCCCGGTTTCGATACGCCCCGGCGGCTGAGGTATCAACCGCAGCATGCTCAGGCTGGTCACGCTCTTGCCGCAGCCGGATTCACCCACGATGCCCAGCGTCTCGTTAGGCCCCAAGGAAAAACTTACATGCTCCACCGCGGAAACCCGGCCGGCTTCCGTGTAGAACGAGACCGAAAGATCATTGAGCTCAAGCAAACGGTCCTTCATGCCCTTCCTCCTATTCCTTAGACTTTGGGTCCAACGCGTCGCGCAACCCGTCGCCAAGCAGGTTGAAGCACATGACCGTCAGAAAGATCATGCCTCCGGCGGGCATCCATAGCCACAATCGCTTTTGAATATTCGTTACGTCCCGTGCCGTTTGGATCAAGCTGCCCCAGGTGGGCGTAATGGGGTCAACGCCAAGGCCCAGGAAGGACAGGGCGGTTTCCAGCAGGATTACCGACGCGATGCCCAGTGTGGCGTAAACGATGACGGAGCTTAACACGTTGGGCAAGATGTGCTTAAATATACGGCTCCTGTCAGAAATGCCCAGAGCCTCGCAGGCTTCCATATACTCCATATTGCGGATGGAGAGAACCTGGCCGCGGATGATACGCGCCATATCCGGCCAAAAAAGCACCCCCATCACGATTACAAGCAAAGAAATTTTCCACACATCGCTTCCGATGCTTTTAATGAACGCTACCATACCGGGAAATCGCTCTTTGTCCGGCGATCCGAAAATCGCGATGATCGTAATCGCTACGATCATGTAGGGCAAGGACATGAAGATTTCCGTTACCCGCATGAGGAAACTGTCGACTCTTCCCCCATAATAGCCCGAACAGGCGCCTACGACCACGCCCAACACCACTTCAACCAGCACCACCAAAACCCCGATGACCAGCGAGATCCGGCCGCCGTAAAACAGACGCGTAAATACATCCCTGCCGTTGTTGTCAGTCCCCAGCCAGTGGGATCCGGAAGGGGGCTGGTTCTTGTTGCCCATCTCGTTGTTGTTGAAATGATAAGGGGAGAAAATGGGCACGAAGATGCAGGACAGAATAATGGCGGTCAGTACAAACAGGGAGACCAGGGCCATCTTGTTTCTGCCAAACCGGCGGAAGACAACCCGTGCCTGGCTTTCAATCCGGTATCCGGCGATTTGCTTCCTTGCCATTGCCGCTCCTCCTCACTCATACTTAATGCGCGGATCCACCATGCCGTAGAGGATATCCGAAAGCAGCATCCCCACCAGGATCAAAAACGCGTTCATCATATTCACGGCCATCAGCAAGCCGTAATCCCGGGCAAAAATCGCGTCCACGCCAAGCTTGCCCAGACCGGGCCAGCCAAAGACGCTCTCCGTAATAACCGCGCCGGAAAAGAGCAGCGGCAGCTGAAACCCCAACAGCGTAATGATGGGGATCATGGCGTTGCGGAGGGCGTGGCGGTAAATGACCACCTTCTCCGACAAACCCTTTGCCTTGGCGGTTCGGATATAATCCTGCTTCACAACGTCAAGCATGGCGCTTCGGGTATAGCGCATGAAGCTGGCCGTGGAGGAGAGGCCCAGAACAATGCCGGGCAGTACCATATGCCACATGATGTTGGCTGTCTTTGCAATCCACGGGGCATTCCGCATGGATTGATCCATCATGCCAAACATCGGAAAAATTCGTAAATCATAGGCAAAATACTTGATCAGTAATATGCCGAAAAAGAAACTGGGCATGGAAA
>WRHG01000176.1 GCA_009783365.1 Clostridia bacterium
GGATTCCCCGCCGCCGCGCGCAGTCCCGGGATTCCCCACAAATCGTCGGACAGCCGCCGCAGGTTATTTTCCGTCATTTGCCGGATCACATCCATTTGAAGTTCAATGATTTCGTCCCTGCGGTCCATACCCTTCTTCCTCCCCAACAAGATGTCCGTGAAACCTTGCTTTACTCCTCCATCAAGGCTGTTTGCGGGACAAACAGCCGGCAAACCTTCCCTTCATGGTCGATTTCCACATAGGCCCAGTCACCCAAAAAAGCCAATATCCTGACAGCCGTTCCCTTCTTCAGAGACGCAAACTTCGCTCCACTCTTTAGCGGATCGTCCGTAGCGGTTACATCCTTGGTCAGGAAGGTTTCGACGAACGCGAGTCCCAACCGCTCCAACCGATCAACATCCTTTACGTTCGTATCCTTGATGTAGCCGAAACGGGCCCGGGAAGTACCGATGGGATAGTTTACCAGCACCCAGCCATTATCCACGCCGTAAATGCTTACATTTTCATCTGTGGTAACCTGCCATTTGCTCTCACGGTACGCATCCTCGGAAGGCGCGCCGTACACCTTAAATGTTTGCCTTTTCTCAAAGCCGGCATCTCCCAGCGGAACCAGTGACGGCGCTTGCTGCATCGCTGTTTCGTAGGGGGTAGGGGTAGGCGTGGGCGCCGGGGTGGGGGTAGGCGTAGGAGTCGGCGTAGGGGTTGGCGTGGGGGTGGGCGTGGGGGTGGGCATTGGCGTAGGCGTAGGGGTCACAAACTCCTCAAGCGCGATGGGAATGGCAGCGCGGTTAAGCACGTAGCCGTCTAATTCTCCATCTCGATTCAGCGTGAAAGCCGTATCACCGCCCAACACAACTTTGCCGGCAAGAGAATCGCTTTCCAGAACTCCCTCTTGGATGGTGTAGTTTTCCACGCTCACCACCAGCAATTTACCATCGGCTGTAAACTGAAAATAGGTATTCCCATCCGATCCCAAGGGCTTCCATAGACCCCTAGTCAGCAACTCCAGCACGGCGCCGTCCGCCCCGGCAACAGGCATAGGCGTTGGCGTCTGTACCCTGTTTGCCATTGAAACAAGAAGCTGGCCGCCGGTATTAGCAGCCTTCCCGCCTGTGCATTCCGCCAAAGCGATCGCAATCAACAGCGCGCACGTAGCAAAAACAACCGCTGGGAAGCGTTTCATCCTGTCATCCTCCTTCGATTTCGCAGCGCGTCATTCCATCACCAGCGGGCAATAGGAGCGCGTGGACAAGGCAACCATCTCTTCTTCCCCATCCTTTTGCAAAAGAAAATAGTGAGACAGCGGCTGGGGATATTTTGCGCCTGCCACCACGTATTGGGTAAAGCCGTTCGCCGTTTTCCCCTGCCATTGAATATCGCAGGCCACGGGCGCGATATGGTCGTAGGCAAAATCATAATGCTGTTCACCGTCTACGAACAGGCCATACTTGCCAGTTTCCTGCTCTTTCACAACCAGCGCGTCGCAGTCCAGATACGCCGACGCCTCGCTTGCCTTGCACAGGACGGAATAATCGTTCAACCGGATCAGATCCCCGTTGCTCATCAAGGCCAAGCCACAGGCTGAACCCACTAGCCCTTTCACGTCAGCGGCATACTGCCAGCGGGACATATCTCCTTCTTCGGACAGCACATACAGGGCGTACCGTTCTTCCGGTTTGGCCGCGTTTCCCGTATCCACATAGGCCAGCGTACGCGAACTCCGGAACGGTATGGCCCGGCAAAACCATAACCGGCTCAGCAGAGCGCCTTCCGTATTGATGTAGTTAAATTGGGTCCCCGCCCCATTGCTGAGGATGGCCCATCCGTTTTCCATCGAGCTTAGAACCGCTCCCTCTCCCGCGATTTGCTCATAAACCGCAGGCCTGATGAGCGCCTTCCCCTGATTGTCCAATAGGTACGGCGGTTGCCGAACATAGAAGCAATCGTCAGGCTGAACCAAAAAATCCGCCGGTTCAATTCCTTCATAATATCCAAGCAAACGGCCGTCCGCAGCCGCAAAGAGGTAGTAGTCATACAAGTCATCCCCCAGGTTGTTTCGCATTACCACATTGGCCAAAGTAACGGCCACCGTCTCCATTTCCAAGCTGCCACAAACCGCTGTGATTCCTTGCTGCGTCTTCATTTGCAGAGGATTTTCGGGGGCGGGATCGTACCCTCTTGCGGGAGGGACGGCGGGTTGGTCCCCATTCGTGCCTTGAGGCTGAACGGCTTGCTCCGTACCCAGCAATTGCGCCGCCTGCCGCTCAATCCAGCCCCATCCCCAAAAGGCTCCGCCAGCGATTAGCGCGCATATGCAAACGGTGATCACAATACGCCTTCGCTTTTTTCCGCGGCTCTGCTGCGCGGGCCTGTTCCGACCGGGCTGCACCTGGTACATGGCCTCCCGCACATCCCGTATACCCGCATGGGGCATATTCGACCGGTCCACCTGCCGCGCTTGATATATGTTACGCTGCGGCTGCGCCGCGGCGCCGGCCTCCTCCGGGCCGGCCTGGCCGCTTTGACGCGGCATCGCAAATATGGGAGGCGGCGCAAAAGCCATCCCGTCCTCCCCCGCCTCATCCGCAAGGGCACCCTCCCTTGGCTGGCCGGTTGGGCGGCGATAGTATTGAGCCGAAACCCGGCTTTCCCGCACAACCTGCCGCTGATACACAGGCCGAACTTCAGACGGATCCCGATATTCCCATTCCTCCGGTTCGTTGGAGGCATTATCGGATTCTATGCTTTCGTCGGCGCCCGCCGCTTGTTCTCCTTCATGTAAAAAAATCTGCGGCTCTGCGGATTTTTCACTTTCATACGAAGCGTCCTGCGGCCTTTCTGAAAACAGGCGTTCAACGGACTTATCACCGTTCACCCTGCCGTACCCGCGCCGCGCCGCTTCGTAAGGGGCATTTCCATCGCTCATAATTACCTCATCCTGCCCGTACGCTTCCTGAAACTATTCATCCCGCTGCAGGAAACTTTCCATGACATATCCTTCAACTGCGTCTGTTTTCACCTTCACCCATCCCTCTTCCTGGCATCGCTCAACCACCAGAAGCCGCTGGTGCTTGAAGATGCGCATCAGAATTTCGCCGCTCAGATCCGGCGCGGAACGAAGGTTCAGTGTCGAGTCATCCTCGATCCCTGTCACAACCGCATACCAACTGCCGCCCACGGCTTCTTCCGTCACAGGCATTAGGGTGGGGCGCGGCGTGGGGGTTGGCGGCGGTCCGGGTTTGACTAATTGCTCCGGACTCAGCGCCGCCATGGACACAGGCCTGTCATCAAATTGCTTCAGGGTCATGCCCGGATAATAAAACGCGAGAATATCCCTATACGTCTTTTTATACTTCACAGCCATCCATTCCGCCCCACGCTGGCTCATGCCCACCCCATGTCCATACCGGCGGCATTCCAATATAAAGCGGTCCTTTTTCTCAACCACCGTAAACAGCTCATTGTCCCTGCCCGCTTGAAAACCGAGGGACAGGGCGGTTTTAACGTCGGGAAAAATAGAAAACTCCAGGGAAACCTCCTCCTTGACCGGTTCAAAAGGCCCATATGCGGGCTGCGGCGCAGGAGCGGGCGTTGGTGAGGGAGTCGTCAATCGCTCCTGCTCGCTGTAAACAAGCGGGCTTTCGGTAGCCGCGATGGAATCCGGGGTGGAAAAGAGGCTCACATCCCCGTCTTCACTCTCCAACGAGGCCGTAATCATGAGCGGCGCAATATCCGTACCTTCAGGAACCGTTCCATCGGTTCTCGTTCTGCCGGAGTATTTCAGCGTGATACGCAGCTTGGTCATCAATCGGGATGGAGCCGGAAATGCCGGCGTATCCACCGACAGCGCGGTTACCTCATCCACACGCAGGCTTTCGGGAGCGGGGTCGTAACCCAGGCTCACCAACTTATCCCTGAGGCCTTTCATCAACAGCGTACGCAGTCCGTAGCTTACCGTCTCGTCCCTACCGGGCTTCTTCGGAAACGCGAAGGACTTAACCAGACTGGCCGGATTCTCCAAATCATAGGGGTCGTCCGTCATGGCATAGTAGCCGTAATCATTGCCTCCGCTCCATACATGCTCTACCAGTTCAGTCTGGCCTCCGTTGCTGGCTGCATAAAAGCACTCCGCCAGCTGTTCCTTATAAAAGCCGCAGACGCCGCGGGTGTCCTGAATGGCGCGTTCCGCCTGGTCATACCCTTCCAGATATCCCCGAAACACCTGATCATTTGTTGTGTCAGCCA
>WRHG01000177.1 GCA_009783365.1 Clostridia bacterium
ATGCCAACGTCGGCAATGACGGGAACATCGCTTGCCGAACGACAATCGCAGAAGGGGGTTACGTCCATGACTAACGAGATATGGAAATGGGGTCTTCCCTGCACCACAGCCAGGGCATACTCGGAGATTTTTTTGCACAACATATCCTCACTGCCGTCATAGCTGACCATGGCCCCGTGGATGCCGCACACACCCACGCATCTGCCGCAGCCCGCGCATCTGCCATGATCAATATGGGCTTTACGTCCCTTCCCTTCCCCCCTGAAACGGATGGCTTCATGGGCACATTGGGCAGCGCATCGGCCGCAGCCTACGCAGGACTCCTCATCCACGACGGGCTTGCCTTCGTTGTGCATTCTCCGTTTGCCTTCAACAGAACCGCAACCCATACCCAGGTTCTTCAGCGCGCCGCCAATGCCCGTCGCTTCATGGCATTTGAAGTGGGTCAAGCTGATCACCGCCTCCGCGTCCATGATCGCCCGGCCGATCAAGGCTTCCCGGCAGAGTTCACCGGCAATGGGAACGGCCACATGGTCGTTGCCCGTCAAGCCGTCCCCGATAAGCACGTGACAGCCTGTCTGCAGGGGAGAAAAGCCGTTCATATAGGCCGAGTCCAGATGGTCCAATGCGTTGCGGCGGGAACCTACATACAGGGTATTGCAATCGGTCAGGAATGGCCGGGCGCCCAGTGCTTTCAACACATCCACTACAGCGCGGGCATAGTTGGACCTCAGGAAGGAAAGATTGCCGGGCTCACCGAAGTGAATTTTCACAGCGGTAAATTTTTGATCCAGATCCATTGTTTTTATGCCGGCTTTTTCCAGAAGCATTTTCAGCTTGTCTAATACGGAAATATCGGCGTCGGACTGAACCCTGAAATTCGTGAAGTAGACGGTTGCCCTTTCCATAGCGAGCCTCCTTGGCATCTTGCCAGAAGATGTTATTTATTTTCAGAATCAATGATAGCACAGCCGCGGAGCAGAGACAAGCAGCCTTTCAAGTTCTTTGGGTAAAGGGCTTTCCGATCGCACCGGTTCTCCGGTAACGGGGCTTGAGAACGCCAGCCGATGGCTGTGCAGGGCAAAACGTCCGGGTATGGAACCGTCTTCTTGCCCATAGAGGAAATCCCCTACCACAGGGCAGTCCAGCCAGGCAAGATGTACGCGAATTTGGTGTGTGCGGCCTGTTTCCAGCAGGAGGGATAAGAGGCTGCGTTCATGAGTTTGCCGGAGCACACGATAATGAGTAGCGGCAGCTTTACCGCCAGCAGTCACCCGGCGGCGGATGCTGGCGCCGTCCGCCTTGGCAATGGGTTGGCGGATCACGCCTTCCTTTTCCCGCGGGCTGCCTTCACAAACAGCAAGGTATTCCCGGAGAAAACCTTCCGTATGCAAAGCTGCTTGCAGCCTTTGCTGTACATGGGGAGTGAGAGCGACTGCCATCAGTCCGCTGGTCCCCTTGTCCAGCCGATTGACGGGATGGTAAACAAAATTTTCCGGGCAGCCCAAGTGGCTGAAAAGGGCATTTTCCAGCGTAAATCCCCTTTGCCGGGATGAAACCGACGGAAGGGGCGCAGGTTTGTCAATCACCAGCAGGCCTTCATCCTGGTACGGAATGGATAGAGAAAGAGAATAGGGCTCAAGCGGCGGACCTTTTTTTTTCGGCAGCCGAATCACCAATCGCTGACCGGCGTGAACCCGCTCATCAGCGTGGGCGGACCGTCCGTCCAATAGCAGCGCTCCTTGGAATTTTGCCCGCTTGAACTGGGTTTGGCTCATCCGCAGCGTAGCTAGAGCCACCTTGCGGAGGAGAACCCCTTCCTCCGCGGAGGTGATCAGATAGGTGAGCTCTTGCAAAAAATCCCTCCATTCTTTTCAGACGGTTTACAAAGCGTTATACTCGTGCTATGATCAAAGTCAATCGCGGCCTTTGGTTGGATGTCATGAAGGCATCTTCTCCTCATGAAAGGGAGCGAGAGGCTTTCATTGGATTTCCGCGAAAGGATGAGGACCATGAAAAAACCGGATACTCTCCACTGGACGTTTTCCGCGCTGTTTTTGGCATTGGGGTTCGTGCTGCCCTTTTTGACCATGCAGATACCCGAGATTGGGCGTATGCTGCTTCCTATGCACTTGCCCGTGCTGCTGTGCGGCTTTGTTTGCGGCTGGCCCTATGGTCTCCTGGTGGGTTTTGTGACGCCCCTTCTTCGCAGCCTGTTTTTGGGGATGCCCCCCATGTTGCCCATGGGAACTGCCAGCGCAATCGCCATGGCTTTTGAACTGGCGGCGTACGGATTCATCACAGGCCTTCTCTTTACGCGGCTGCGCTTCGGCAGAGCAAGGATTTTTATAAGCCTGTTGATCGCAATGCTGGGTGGCCGGCTGGTATGGGGCTTGGCAATCTGGCTCCTCTACGCACTGCTCATGCCGGTACCCTTTACATTGGCTTTGTTCTGGGCGGACGCTTTTGTTGGGGCTTGGCCCGGCATTTTGGTTCAATGGGTCCTGGTGCCGCTGATTGTTCTGGCCTGGGAAAACGTTCGCGTCATTCCTCTTCGAAGCCGGTAGATTCTATGGATCCATTGCTGATGCAAAGAAGAATCAGGGAAACTCCACTGCTTTTGGAGATTGAGAACCGGCTTGTACAAGAGGGTCGCGCCCTGGTGGTAATTGACGGGGACTGCGGCGCTGGGAAAACCACCCTTGCCCAGGAGGGGATCGCCATTCCCCTTCAGGGTACCGTCATCCCCATGGACGACTTCTTTTTACCGCCGAGCCTGAGAAGTTGGGAAAGGCGTCGGATTCCCGGCGGTAATATTGATTTTGAGCGGTTTCAAGCGGAGGTGCTTGAAAGCCTGCTGACGGCTCCTTTACAGGACTCCCTTTCACCGGCGGACTCGCCAGCCAGTAATAAGACCTGGCAGTCTTTTACATATAGCCAATACGATTGCCGGTCAGGCCGAGTAAAGGCCCGCAGGGTGATTCCTCGGGCGCTTGTCGTCGTGGAGGGCAGTTACAGCATGCACCCGGCTTTCTCAGAGGGATATCAAGCCCTTCACGCCCTGAGGGTGTTCCTCTCTGTCAGCCGGTCGGAACAGCTGCGGCGCATTCGAAAACGCGACCCGGATATGTTGAAACGATTCCAAGAGGAATGGATCCCTTTAGAAAAGGCTTACGCCACTGCGTATCATGTGAGGGACAACGCGGATATTTCTCTATGCACGGACGGATGGATTGATTAAAGCACGTGGGAGGGCAGGTCATGAAGTTGCTGGTTATTGACGGACAGGGAGGCGGTATGGGCAGAAGCCTCGTGCAGATGCTTAAAACCGTTCTTCCCGGGCAATCCATTGTGGCGGTGGGTACCAATGCGGCAGCTACCGCCGCCATGCTGCGGGCAGGCGCGGATGTGTCCGCCACGGGTGAAAACGCTGTGATCTACCACTCCCGGCAGGCGGAGATCATCTTGGGACCCCTTGGCATTCTGTGTGCGAACGCCATGCAGGGTGAAATATCCCCCGCCATGGCAGCGGCCGTCAGCGCCAGCCAAGCCCAGAAAGTGCTGCTTCCTATGGAACGCTGCGGAGTCCATGTAGTGGGTGTGATCCAGCAGACCCTAGAGGCGGCTATTGCCGCGGCGGTAGAAAAGGCAAGGACGATCGGCCTGGCCGGGGTTGATCCCCTGTTTCCTTCTGCTGATTGAAGCGAACGGCCATTCCTTCGCGTACCATGAGCCTGTGCGAGGCGCCATCACGAGGCTCGCCACGTCCGCCGGTTTTTTGGCAATGGTTTCAGCTCAATCGGGAAGTGTTCCAGTGCTTGCGGCAAAGGCTCACATAGCATTCGCTGCCGCCCAGTACAATCTGATCGCCTGTTTTTACCACCTTGCCGTCCCGGACCCGAGCGTTGCAAAGGGCCTTTTTACCGCACCAGCAGATGGTTTTCACCTCTTCAATGGTGTCTGCCCAAGCCATGAGCCATAAGCTTCCCTCAAAAAAATTACCCTGAAAATCACACCTGAGGCCATAAGCGATTACCGGTACGTTTTCCACATCCACGATGCGTACCAGTTTTTCTACTTGGGCTTTGGTTAAAAACTGAGCCTCGTCCACAATTACGCAGTTATAGGCACGAACGTTAAGCCT
>WRHG01000178.1 GCA_009783365.1 Clostridia bacterium
GATTGAAATGACGGATATTGTGAAGCGTTATGTGCTGGGAGGCGAAGAGATATACGCTCTTGACCGTGTTTCCCTGCGGGTGGAAGCGGGAGAGTTTTTAGCTGTCGTAGGCCCTTCCGGCAGCGGAAAAAGCACGCTGATGAACATCATCGGCTGCCTGGACGTTGCGGATAGCGGTACTTATCTCCTCAATGGCAAGGCGATTGAGAAATACAGGGAAAGGCAGCTGGCGCATGTACGAAACCGGCAAATCGGCTTCATTTTTCAAGGTTTTAATCTGCTCGGTAAATTAACGGCCATTGAGAATGTGGAATTGCCTATGATTTATATGGGAATGGGCGCATCGAAGCGGCGGCGGATGGCAAGAGAAGCCTTAAGGAGCGTTGGACTGGAAGACCGGGTCAGACACCGCCCCAGCCAACTCTCCGGCGGCCAGCAGCAGCGGGCCGCCATTGCGAGAGCCATCGGTATGAAACCATCCCTGATATTAGCGGATGAACCCACCGGGAATCTGGATAAGAAAACGGGCCAGGAAATACTGGCGCTATTTCAAACCCTGCACCGAGACGGCAATACGATCATTTTGATTACGCACGATCCGGGAGTGGCGGAATTCGCTCAACGAACAATCCATATTGAGGATGGCAGGTTGATTTGAAGAAGAGGAGATAAGGGAAGGGATGCTGTTTCAGTCATTCAAAATGGCCGTAAAGGCTGTCGCCGGCAACAAGATGCGTTCCATGCTTACCATTTTGGGCGTTGTGATAGGCGTGGTGGCTATCGTGGTGCTGGTGGCTATTGGCCAAGGGGCAAATAGTTCGGTGATTTCCAGGATTGAGGGGATGGGCACCAATTTGCTCAATGTGAGTATACGGGCACGGCGAGCCAATCCCGTAAGCTTCGATGGGTTGCGCGGTTTGGCGAACAATGAGAGCATCGCTCATGTGGCGCCCATCGCCAACGTTTCGGGAACAGTAAAAGCGGGCGTAACGGTCTATGATGATGGAAGCATCCAGGGAACTACGCCAGGCTATGACGAGATCCGCAATTGGAAGGTGCGGGAAGGACGTTTTTTGAAAGAGCCTGATATTGATAACCGTAGTTTTGTCGCTGTTATTGGCTATGAGGCGTCGTTGGAGATGTTTGGCACCACCCGTGTGACGGGCGAAACATTCTCAATCAACGGCTACACCTTCACGGTGGTCGGGGTTTTGGAAGAGAACGGAACCAGCGCTTTTGGAAGCAACGATAATCAGGTTCTCATTCCCTTCACGCTGGCGGAGCGGATATTCACACAGAGGGGGATCACATCCTTCTATGTATCGGCCGTTTCTTCAAGCGCAGTGAGCGAGGCTCAAAATGCCGTGGAGGCTTATTTGCGAAAAGCCTTTGCCAACTATAATGCGGACACTTACGGCTCCCAGTATCAAGTATATAATCAATCCGATATGCTGAATACCTTAAGTGAAACCACAGCCACTCTCACGCTGATGCTGGGCGGCATCGCCGGCATCTCCCTGTTGGTGGGAGGCATCGGCATCATGAATATCATGCTGGTCAGCGTTAGCGAACGAACCAGGGAGATTGGCATCCGCAAGGCTATTGGCGCTGCCCGGGGGAATATATTGGGACAGTTCCTCATTGAAGCGTTGGTGGTCAGCCTGATGGGAGGTATTCTCGGACTTTTCATCTCCCTGGCAGCGGTGCGTTTTCTGGCACCTCTCCTGAATATGACGCTGATTATTCCTACGTCGGTGGCATGGATGGCCATCGGTTTTTCGGTTTTGGTCGGCGTCCTGTTTGGCATGTACCCCGCCAACAAGGCCAGCAAGCTTCACCCAATCGAAGCTCTGCGCTATGAAGGGTAGGCCGGAAGCTCCGCATCCATTCAGCCGAGATGGCTGTGTATAGTGGAAATCTTAAATTTTGGATGAAATTGGGCGCTTGCCTGTATTTAAAGCAAACATGTGGCAGGAGTGATTTAAATTGGATCGTCGTTTGCTGCCGGTGGGGGTTTTTGACAGCGGCCTCGGCGGAATCAGTGTGCTTGCGGACGCAATGCGCATCATGCCAAAGGAAAACTTTTTATATTTTGGTGATACGGGGAACGCGCCCTATGGGGATAAATTGCCGGACGAAGTGCTTGCTTTAACCAGGCAGGCGATAGACAAGCTGGGGCGAATGGGCTGCAAGGCCATCGTGATTGCCTGTAACACAGCCACCAGCGTGGCTGCCCATGACCTCAGACATGAGTTGGCGATGCCCGTGATTGGGATGGAACCGGCGCTCAAGCCCGCTTCCTTCATCCCCGGCAGCGGTTCAATCCTGGTTTTGGCTACCCGGATGACATTGGCGCTGCCTAAGTTTTTGCTTTTGATGGACGCTTACGGTCAGGACGCCATGCCCGTACCATGCCCGGGCCTTATGGAGTTTGTGGAAGCTGGGGAGTTATCCGGCGAGCCCTTGCGCATATACTTAAGCAAGCTGCTGGCGCCTTGCCGGGAACGGCCTGTGAAGGCTGTCGTACTGGGCTGTACCCATTACGTTTTTCTTCGTCAGGCCATACGGGAGGCGGTCGGACCCGGCATACCTCTGGTAGATGGCAACGAAGGCACCGTACGTCAGATAAGGCGCAGGCTTAATGAGATGGAATTGGAGCAAACTGCGGAGGGTAAGCATGGAGAGGTACGCTTTATAACGACTGCGCCCGATGAGTCGAAAGCGCTGGAGCGGATGCGGAAGATGCTGTGTATGGCTCTTGAGCGGAATGCCTCTGATTTGAGGGTGTGAAAACGCCGGATTTGACTATGTGGGTAACAGCGCCCTTGGCATTTTATTATAGGAGTTCGCTGTTTTCATTATGCGAGCCTGACCTTCGGGGCAGAGCGCATATGGGCAAACTGGGCTAACCATGGCTGGCGTCTCGGCCATGTTGAACGCTTTTACCCTGTGGCGGCTAAAGCATAGCTTTGGCTGTTCGCATACGAAACAAGGAGGAAGCCGTTTATGAAATATCTCATGGGCATCGATAACGGAGGTACCTTTGTGAAGGCCGCCGTGTTTGACGAAAATGGAAACCAGATTTCCGTGGCCAGTTGCCCGGTTCCAATAACCGCGCCCGCACCCGGGTACGCCGAGCGCGACATGAATGAGCTTTGGAGCGCAAACGTAACAGCCATCAAGCAGGCGCTGGAAAAAAGCGGTGTGGATTCTTCCCATATAGCGGGCGTGTCCTTCTCAGGGCATGGCAAGGGGCTTTACCTTGTGGACAATGACGGAAAACCCGCATATAACGGCATTTTGTCCCAGGATACGAGGGCATGGGAGTACATCCAAAAATGGAAGAATGATGGAACGAAGGAAAAAGTATATCAAAAATCCTTTCAGGAGATCCTGGTTGGACAACCTGTGAGCCTGATGGCATGGCTGCGGGATCATCATCCGGAAGTTTTGGAAAAAACGCGCTATCTCTTTTCTGTCAAGGACTATATCCGGTTCAAGCTCACCGGGGAGGCTTATGGGGAATATACGGATTTCTCCGGCGGAAATCTGCTCAATCTCACAACAAAGACCTATGACAAAGAGCTTTTGGGGTATTTCGGCCTTGAGCGGTATTTCGGCTTGCTGCCGCCACTCAGCAACTCTGGCGAGATATGTGGGGCCGTCAGCCCGGAAGCGGCCCGGCTCACGGGCCTGCAAGCTGGAACGCCTGCGGCGGCGGGTATGTTTGACGTAGATGCCTGCGGGCTGGCGTCAGGCCTTGTGGATGAAGACGGAATGTGCATGATAGCGGGGACGTGGAGCATCAACGAGTACGTCGCCAAGGAGCCGCTGATAAACGGTACGGTGGCTCTGAACTCCCTATACTGCATCCCGGGGTATTATCTGGTGGAAGAAAGCAGCCCCACGTCCGCCGGCAATTTGGAGTGGCTCCTGCGTCAGTTGATGCCGCGGCAAAGCGGCAGGCTGGCGTATAGCGAAGTCAACGCATTGGTGGAATCCATTGAGCCCGGCGAAAGTCAGGTTTTGTTCTTGCCATTTCTGAACGGCTCTAACGAGGATGCGCTGGCAAAGGCGGCGTGGGTTGGCCTAACGGCGTTCCACGAAAAAAAACACATGATTCGCGCCGTTTACG
>WRHG01000179.1 GCA_009783365.1 Clostridia bacterium
AAAAGCTGCGGATACCTGCCTATATCGTACAGGGGAGCAATGATTTTGAAGTGACGCTGGAAGACGGCATTGAAGCCTATGAAGATTTGCTGGGCGATACAAGCTATACGCGCCGTTACATCTTTTATAAAACATATAAAGGGCTCAATCCCCTGTTGATGAAATATGCAGGTGACGCGGCCCGCAAGGGAACGGATGAAGAGTATGGAACGCCTGCGAAGCTTGATACGCAGGCAGCCAGGGACATGGCTTACTGGATTAACGGGCGTTGGCGTAAGGATGACGAGTGAGGAAGCGCTATGATGATGAAGGGAACAACCATTTGCGCGGTTAAGCGTGGCAACCAGGTCGCCATTGCGGGCGACGGTCAGGTAACACTTGGGGAGAATACGGTTTTCAAATCTTCCGCTAAGAAGGTCAGACGGCTCTATAACGGGCAAGTGATTACGGGTTTCGCCGGTTCTGTGGCGGACGCTTTCGCCCTTTGCGAGAAGTTTGAAGAAAAGCTTACCCAATGCGGAGGTAATTTGGAGCGGGCCGCTGTGAACCTTGCCCAGGATTGGCGTGGGGATAGCGTCATGAGGAAGCTGGAAAGCATGCTCATCGTGGCGGACCAGGGCAGCATGCTGGTTTTAAGCGGCAATGGGGAAGTGATTGATCCGGACGACGGCGTGGCGGCTATCGGCTCCGGGGGAAACTTCGCCCTGGCTGCAGCCCGCGCTTTGGTTCAGAATACCCAGCTCACAGCCGAGGATATTGCGGTAAAAGCCCTGGAGGTAGCCGCTTCTATCTGCGTTTATACCAATGACCGCATTTCTGTGGAAGTGCTCGGAGGTTCGTAATGAAGGAATTAACGCCCAGGGAGATCATGCGTGAGCTGGACCGGTATATCATCGGTCAGGAAGAAGCCAAGCGGGCTGTGGCGGTGGCGTTAAGGAACCGCTATCGCCGCGCGCAGCTGGACGAGGAACTCCGAAACGAAATCAACCCGAAAAACATCCTGATGATCGGGCCTACCGGCGTGGGTAAAACGGAGATTGCCCGCAGGTTGGCCAGATTGGTGAGCGCTCCTTTTGTGAAGGTGGAAGCCACCAAGTTTACCGAAGTAGGATATGTGGGCCGTGATGTGGAGGGGATTATTCGGGACCTGATGGAGAATTCCGTGCGGATGGTACGGGAAGAGCTGACAAAAAAGGTGGAAAGCCGAGCCGCGGTATTGGCGGAGGACCGGTTGGTGAGCCTGCTGGTGCATCCCCCAAAAAAGAGCGGCGGCGCTAATCCCTTTGAATTTTTTATGAGTGGCAAGAAGGAGCCGGAGATCACCTCGGAAGAACAGGAAAAACTGACCGGCCGCCGCGGAGAAATTTTGGAGCAGTTGCGAAGCGGCGCGTTGGAAGAGCGCGAAATTGAAATCGAAGTTGAGGAAGCCATGCCACAGTTGGAGCTTGGCGGAAGCGCTATCAATATCGGCGATATGATGGGCGGGATGATGCCTAAAAAGACGAAAATCCGCCGTGTAAAGGTAAAGGAAGCTCGAAAAATTCTTCTGCAGGAGGAGTCCGACAAGCTGATTGACGAGGACGAGGTCAAGGAAGAGGCCATCCGTCGGGCTGAGCAGCACGGCATTGTATTCATTGATGAAATTGACAAAATCGCAGGCCGTTCCGCCGGCGGTCATGGGCCGGATGTAAGCCGGGAAGGTGTGCAGCGGGATATCCTCCCCATCGTGGAGGGCAGTACTGTAAATACAAAGTATGGAGCTGTCCGTACGGATTTCATCTTGTTTATCGCGGCTGGGGCCTTTCATGTGGCCAAGGTGACTGACTTAATACCGGAACTGCAAGGCCGCTTTCCAGTTCATGTGCGGCTAAAAAGCCTGACAAGGGAGGATTTTAAGGCGATTTTAACCCAGCCGGAAAACGCGCTTACCAGGCAATATGAGGCATTGCTGGCGGTAGATAAGGTATTTCTGTCTTTTGAGGATTCCGCGATCGAGGCCATCGCCGGCGCGGCTTATGCGATGAACGAAACCAAGGAGGATATCGGCGCCCGCCGCCTGCACGCTGTGTTTGAAAAGCTGTTGGAGGATATCTCCTTCAACGCGGGCGGTGATGATATGCCCAACGTATACCTCAACCTCAATGGGGAATACGTGATGGAACATTTGGGCAAGGACGAGGTAACCGTGGACTTCAAGCGGTTTATTCTGTAGAATGTACCGATCAGCGCAAGGGGTCTGTCTGGCCGGTCACTTGAAGGAAGCGGGGATACACAGCGTCGAATGCGTTGGACTGATTGGGTTCGTAGCGCTGATTACCGGCGCTTGCTTTCAGGGCCGCGCTGCGTGCCGCCGCTGATGGCAGCACGCCCAGGCTGGCAAGCTGCATCAGCGTGTTGCCCAGCGCAGTGGCTTCCACCGGCCCGGCTTCCACCGGCATACGAAGCGCGTCGGCCGCCATCTGGCATAAAAGTTGTGATTGTGCGCCGCCGCCGACCAGGCGCAGCATGGAAAACTTCTGGTTGGTGGCAGCTTGGAGCTGCGCGGCGGAAAGCCGGTATTGCAATGCCAGGCTCTCGTATATACTCCGCATCACTTGACCGCGGGTTACCGGCGCTGCCTGGCCGGTGGCCGCGCAGGCGCGGGCGATCCTGTCCGGCATGTCACCCGGCGCTTCAAACATCGGGTCGTTGGGCGAAATCAGCGCGGCAAAGGGTTCGGTTTCATTCAGCGCTTCGCTCTCTAGTTGCGGATAAGACAGCTGTTCGCCGCCGCGCTGCCACCAGCGGCGTGATTCCTGTACAAGCCATAGACCCATGATGTTGCGCAGCAGCATTGTGCCGCCTACCCCGGCCTCGTTACCCAGGTTGAAATTCCGCGCCGTAGTGGAAATGCATGGCTTGTTTTGAAGCGTACCCAACAGCGACCATGTGCCGGAGGACAGAAACAGCTCGCCGGGTTCCGCGCCCGCCGCCACAACTGCGGAGGCGGTATCGTGGGTAGCTACGGCAACCACCGGCGCTTCGCCGATACCCAGTGACTTGGCGACTTGCGGACGAACCGTACCATAGGTTTCGCCCGGCATCAACAGTTCGGGGAAGATATGCCCGGGTATGCCTACCCTCCGGATTAATGAATGATCCCACTTTGCTTCCGAGGCTGTGAGCAGTTGGCTGGTAGAAGCGATGGTGTGCTCGCAAGCTCTGCGCCCGGTGAGGAAGTAGGCGAGCAGGTCGGGCATAAACAGCAGCGTTGAGGCTCTTTCGAAGCACTCCGGCTTTCTGCTTTGCAGCGCGCGCAGCTGAAACAGCGTGTTCAGCCGCAGCGCGTGCAGCCCCGTGCGCGTGTATAGTTCTTCGGCGGATACCTGACGGTAGACCTCCTCGGGGATACCCTCCGTACGCGGATCACGGTAGTGTACGGGATGTTCAACCAAGTCGCCACGGGCGTCGATCAGTCCAAAATCCACACCCCAAGTGTCGATGCCGATGGCGTCTATTTTTTCATGCGCTCCGGCGCGCAGGATACCCTGCTGTACCTCGTGCCACAGGCGAAGTACGTCCCAATACAGGATATCTCCCATCTGTACCGGGTCGTTTGAAAACCGGTGCGCCTCTTCCAGCACTATTCTCGTTCCATCGTAAAGACCCAGGATGACGCGCCCGCTGGATGCCCCGATATCAATGGCCAGCACGCGCCGTGTTGTCAATTTTGACACGGAGGACACCCCCTTTCAAGGTGGTTTTTATCGGGTGTGTTTTCAGCCGTACAGGGGGCCATAATGCTTGCAGGCTGTATAGTCCGCGGCTTGCGCGTCCCGGGCGCCAAAGGCTGCCCAGCTATGCGGGCGGTAGACCTGCCCCTCATGTACATTATGCATGGAAACGGGAATCCGCAGCATGGAGCACAGGGTCAAAAGCTCCGCGCCTACATGGCCGTATACCGTAACACCGTGATTGGACCCCCAATTGGCCATAACGGAGTACACATCCTTAAACGCGCCTTCCCCTGTGAGCCGGGGCGCGAACCAAGTGGTAGGCCAGGTTGGATCGGTGCGCTTGTCAATAATTTGATGGACCTCGTCCGCCAGGGTCACGGTGTTTCCCTCCGCTAC
>WRHG01000180.1 GCA_009783365.1 Clostridia bacterium
GAAAAAGGTTGTCGTACAGGTAGGCCCGCAGCCAGTCCTTCACGGCTCCGTTCAGGCCAAAGTAGATCAGCCAGGGCAGGGACGCGGCGGCTATGCCCAGCCCGAACCACAACAAGCTTAACCATGCGGCTTTCCATTGGCGCCGGCTGGCGTGTCGCGCGAAAACCACCGCGATCCACACCGGGAAGAGACCCAGCATTGTAAACTTGATCCAAAGCACGCAGCCGCAGAGCAGCCCCACCCCCGCCAGCCTCCGGACATCCGGCTTCCCGCCGGGGTTTTGCAGGAACCGTATCAGCGTCAAATATGCCGTTGACAGCAGCGGAAGACAAAGCTCTTCGGCGCTGTCCCCCTGCTGAAAGCTCAAGGAGGATGTGATCAGAGCCGCCAGCAGGGGGAGGGCCGCCCAGGCGGTCCGGCGCGCCCCATATAGCCGCAGAAGCGAAAACGTTCCCGCTAAAAATCCCGCCAGGCAAACTATCTCCAGCAGCCATACCCCCAGGAAGGACCGGGGGGAAATGAGGTAGCACAGCGCGTGCAGCGCGTACAGCAGCGGCCCCTTATGATCGTACAGGTCCCGGTACAGAACCCGGCCATGAGCCATTCCCTTGCCCATGGTGAAGTAGATGTTGGCGTCCGACCAATCGTTCAGCGGATAGAGCGGCGAGGATTTGCTGCATATAAGCAGGCATCCCGCCGCGATGAGCAGGCAGTAACCGGCCAGGCGCCAAGGGGAGGGCCCGGCTGTGGTTGCCTGTCCTTGGGCTCGAGGCATGGTAATGCCTTCCTTCCGTTCGACGCGCATGGGCCGCGAATCGGCGTCCGTTGCGCCGGATTTCACACAGCATATCATAATCCCTTCCCCGGGGCAAGATGCAGGGCCGCTTTCATTATTCCGTGACGATCCGTCTTTCTTTTTCCCTCCGAGTATGCTACAATAAGATCAATCCCAATTGAATTGAACAGGAGGCGAATACCCTATGTCTGACGCGAACCCTAAGAAAAAGAGAAACATTTTGGTCGATCTCCTTTGCATTGTTCTGGTGGCGGCCATTGTGGCGGCTGTAATCGGCTTCGTGGCTAGGGACAACGCGATGCGTATCAATCAGGAGTTGGAAGCCGCCAAGGCGGAAGTGGATGAAAAGCTGGCCGACACCGCCGCCGGCCTGGAGGCTTTGGAAACCGCCAAGGCGGAAGTGGACGAAAAACTGGCCGCCGCCGCCGCCGACCTTGAGGCTGCCAGCAAAGCCAAAACGGAGGTTGATGAAAAGCTGACCGCCGCCATCGCCGAATTGGGAGCCGCCGCCACCGCCAAAGCGGATGCCGAAGCTCAGATTGCCGCCATTAGCGCCGATCTGGAGGCTGCGGCCAAGGGCAAGGCGGATGCCGAAGCTCAGCTGGCCGCTGTTTTCGACGAGCTGGAGGCTGCCGTCAAGGCCCGGGCGGATGCCGAGGCCCAGGCTGCCGCTGCAATCAAGGACAAGGCCGATGCTGACGCAAAAGCGGCTCTGGTGCCGGGCCTGGAAGCCTCGATCGCGGAGCTGGAAGCCCATGTGAAGGAACTGGAGGCCGCGCCGGCCGGCGTCACCGCGCCTTAACCCCTGCATGGTCATGATATGCGCAGATGAAGAAGTGGAACCGGAGAGGATCATAGCATAATGTAGGGAATGGAGTAGGAGGTGAATTCCTGATGTCTGAAGCGAAACCAAAGGAAAAGGGAAATCTGCTTGTCACGCTCCTCTGTATCGCGCTGGCTGTTGCCGTTGTGGTAGCCGTCATAGGCTTCGTTGGGAGGAGCGACGCGGCTCGCGCTAACGCAGGCTTGGCTGAAGAGATGGCGAATGTCCAAAAGGATCTGGAAGATACGCAGGCAAAACTGGCGGAGCAGGAGGAAGCGGGAAGCGCTGTTGCCGCCGAGCTGGAGACCGCCGTCAAGGCCAAAACGGATGCCGAGGCGCAGTATACCGCTGTTTTCAGCGAGTTGGAGGCTGTCCTCAAGGCAAAGGAAGATGCCGAGGCGCAGTATACAGCCGTTACCGCCGAGTTGGATGCCGCCGGCAAGGCCAAGGCGGATATCGAAGCCCAATTGACAGCCCGTATTGCCGACGCGGATGCCGCGGATAAGGCCAAGGCGGAGTCCGAGGCGCGGTTGAGCGCCCTGCAAGCGGAGTATGACGCCTACAAGACCCAGGCAGAGGCAGACGCGGCAACAGCCGCCGCCACGGCCGCCGAGAATCTGCTGGCGGCTGAAGACGCAGCGGCAGCGGAACTCCTTGCGTTCCAGGAGGCCGCCGGCGCCGAGCTTCAGGCCGCCCTGTCCGCCGCCGCCGCCGAACTCCAGGAAGCAAAGGATGACGCAACCGCGAGAGCTGCCCGGATCAAGGAAATGGAAGCAGCCCTGTCCGCCGCCATCGCCGAGCTGGGAGCCGCCAACACAGCCAGGGTTGAGGCTGAAGAAAAACTGACTGCCGTAAATACGGAACTGGAGATTGCCATTGCAGGCTTGGAGGACGCCACTGCCGCCAAAGCGGAGGTTGAGGAAATGCTTTTCGCTATTACCGCTGAGTTGGAAGCTGCCGAACCCGACCTGGCGCCCACCCCCACCCCCGCGCCCTAGGGACGCGCCTGCACAAATAGGGCTGCCGAGTAAAAGCGGCAGCCTCCTTTTTGCTTTTTTGCCCATGGTTTAACGGACAATCCGAAAAGAACCGACAGAGGAGGCGTCTATGCAAAAAAGCTTTTCCAAGCAGGATACGCATGCTATGAAAGGCGTGGCAATCATCCTGATGCTTTGCCACCACCTGTTTTACGCTACGGAACAGTATGTGGATTACCTTATGTTTTATACATTTACGGATTCGTTCAACATTACCGTGCGAATTGCCATGTACGCCAAGATGTGCGTGCCGATTTTCATTTTGTTAAGCGCTTATGGGCTTAGCTTTTCCTACGAAGGCTGGCGGGGCCGGGCAAAATCGAAAATTTCTTTTGTGGCGGACCGGTATTTGTCGTTATACTTTGGCTTTGTCCTCATCTTCATCCTGGGGCTTGCCGGAGGGCTGTTTTGGGACAGGAGTTTCGCCTCCGTTTATGGGGAAAGCGCGGGTGCGGGGCTGTTTGCGGCGCTGGATAGCCTGGGGCTGGCAAGCCTGTTCCACACCCCTACCGCCAATGTGACATGGTGGTATATGAGCTTTGCGGCGGTGCAAATTTCACTGTTCCCAATCTTCTACCGTCTGGTCAGGAACCATGGGGCGGTTTCCCTGTTGCTCATTTTTGGGCTGATGGATATGGGAGCGGGCCATTATGGAACCTTCCTGCACTCCTTTTCCATCATGGGGATTTACCTGGCTACCCGGCGGGGATTTGACAAAGCGCGTGAATGGAGCCCGTTTAAGAAAAGGCTGTTTAGCAAGGCGTTTAAATTTGCGCTGTACGGGGTCGCGTTTTGGCTGATGATCCTGGTGTGCGAGTATCTTCCCGAGACTTATGACGGGAGGGCCACTGATTTCAGATACTGGGGCTACGGTCTGTTTGGGGTTGTCCTGACGGCTTTTTTATATGAATTTGTATTTCCGCTGAAGCCGTTGCGGCTCTTGCTGGCATTTGTCGGCAGGCATTCCGCGAATATTTTTATGATGCACACCTTTTTCTTCTTTTACTTCTGGCCGGATTTTTATTATGATTTTGAAAAGCCGGAGTTGATTTTTGCCATGCTTCTGGCCACCACGCTGGCCGCTTCCGCAGTGCTGGAACTCTTCAAAAAGCTGTTCCGATACGACAGAGGAACGGCAAGGCTGAGGGCCTGGGTGGACGGGCGGTTGAACGGTACCCGTAATGCCCCGGCCGGCCAAACCGGCGCCCTTTCCTCATAGAGGGCGCGGCAGCGTTATAATCCCTGTTTTACCAGTTTTTTCCACGCCGGGTCTCCGTCCAGGGTGGCAAAATAATCCGCCGCCGTTTCCGCCCGGCGGATGAGTTGGAAGCTGCCGTCCTCCCGGTAAAGCACTTCCTTGCAGCGCAGCTTGCCGTTATAATTGTAACCCATGCTTAAACCATGAGCGCCCGT
>WRHG01000181.1 GCA_009783365.1 Clostridia bacterium
TGTTATCGCCGAAACGGCATACCTTCAAGCTGCGGCTTTCCGCCGCGCCGATGGCGCTTCGCATCCAGTGGCTAAGACGGCCGCGAATTTTCCCGCTTTCCCAATGCCCTGCGATTACCTTGCGGGGCAGGCGCAGGCGTGCGCCGATGAATCCGTGCTCCCGGTCCCCATGGGCGGATTGATTCAGGTTCATATAGTTCATGTCGATGGTCCGCCAAGGAATGTCTCGGTTGAATTGGGTATTCCAGTGCAGATAAGGCTTCTGAAGCTTGGTCAGCCCGCTGATCCACATCTTGCTGGGGCTGAAGGTATGCATCCAACCGATGACGCCCGCACAGCGCTCGTCCGCATTTGCTTTCAATATACAGTCTGTTATGGATGCGCTGTCGACCATTGCGCCTTTAAATACGATGTTGCCTACGATGGCGTCATCCTTATTGAACGCCTCCGTCATAATCCGGCAATGTTCTTCCTCCTGGCGGATGCATTGGTCGCCATAGAGGGTTTGGGTGCCGCAGATAAACCAAAAATCATATTGTTGCAACTTCATGGGCTATCCTCCTTCAGGTTCTTTAGCATAGTCAAAGTTGTACGTACTAATTTATCTCTAGAATAGCATAAGTCACGCTGGAGAGCAAGAATGATTTTGGCTATCCGTCACACTTCCCCTCTCTATCAAGGTCCAGGGCATCACGACGCTTTCCTCCTTTTTCCCACGCATCAAGCCCAACAGCGTACGAGCCGCCGTCCTGCCAAATTCTTCCTTGGGATGGGCCAGGCTGGTGAGCTTAGGACTGCACACGCTGGCGTAAGGGCTGTCGTCAAAACTGATGATGGACAGATCCTCCGGAACGGATAACCCTAGAGCGGGCAAGCGGGAAAGTACCAGCAGGGCAATTTCGTCGTTGTAACAGACCAGGGAGTCCGCCTGAAGGGTCAGGCTGTTCAGAAACGCCGCCCCAGGCCCCTGCCGCAAAAAGCGATCCTTGGTTTGTGTGGTGAACCAGCAGACGGCTTTATCGCAAGCCTCCGGGCTTTCATACAATCTGTAATGCAACAATGCCTTGACAAAGCCCGTATGGCGCAATCGCCCCTGCATGTCATCGCTTTTAAAAATGCCGGCGATGCGGGTAAACCCCTTTTTCATCAAGCTTTTCACCGCCAGATAACCGCCTGCCTCGTCGTCTGTTACCACATGGACGCACTGGGTCAGCGCCGGATAATAGCCGTTGATAAACACATAGGGAATATTACGCTCCCGAAGTTTTTCATACACGGGTAGGTTGGGGTTGGGCAGCGCGGTCCGGGTACCCTCTACGATCAATCCGTCGAGAGGGGTGGCGAGCAAGCGGGTGAGAAGCGCTTCCTCCCTTGAAGGGTCATTATATGTGGCGGATAAGCTCATCAGACAGTTTTGGTCGGACAGAACGCTTTCAACGCCCCGCACGATGGAAGGAAAGATATAGTCCGTGATGTAGGTGATGATCACGCCGACGTTTAACACAGAACCATGTCTGCGGGGGCCGTGGGCTACGTAGGTGCCGCTACCGCGCTTGCGTTGAACCAAACCGTCGTTTTCCAGAAGGGCGATGGCCTGGCGTACGGTTTGGCGGCTTACGCCGAAGCGATCTTTCAGTTCCGCCTCCGTACTCAGCGCTTGACCGTCGGAAAAGACGCCCCTGGCAATCGCTTTACGCAGAACGTCGGCCACGGCTTGATATTTCGGCTCCAAGGGACTCCCTCCTTCTGATGGATTGACCGTTGCATCAAGAACGCTCCTATTCCGGTTATCATAATGGATAGCGATGAGGATTACAACCCAAAAGCGGTATAAACGCGCTCAATCCATGCTGGAGGCCGCTCAGACGGCGGTTTCGGCCCTTGCCGCCGGGGGAAAGCCGTGCTATACTCTATGCGGCATATACGGAAGCGGGGGATACCGAATGAGCGGTTTACGCATAATCGAGAAAAAAAAAGCGCATTGGTTTTGGGGGGCTTGGACTTTGCTGGTACTGGCGCCCTGGATTCAACTTGCGGTGATTTCACTGGCAACCGGTAAAAACGCCTTTGCGGCCTTCCCCGTTTGGAGCGATGAATTGGATTATTGGCGCAATCTGTATAACTGGGCGCATGTGGGTCTGCCGATGGGCTACAACGGCATCCTGGAGAGAGAAGCCCTCATTGGTACATTAAGCGTGCACGGTCTCACGCCTCTGCTTCTTTATGGCGGATTTGTGAGACTTTTTGGGCTCAGCTTTCACAGCATCGTGATTTATAACGCTCTGTGGATATCCTTGGCGGCGCTCCTGTTCTGCTGGCTTGTGAAGCCTCGGCCGCTGATTTCCCTTGCCCTTGCCGGGCTGCTGGCGGCCTTTGTGCCTTCTGTTCTCTATTGCTTTACCTCCATGACGGAACAGTTCAATTATGCATTGTTGCTGTTTTTCCTGGCGTTTTTGCTCCGCCGCCGCCAAGACGGTTCCCGATGGGCGCTGGCTTTTGGCTGGATTACTGCGGCGGTGGCCTGCCTGTACAGGGTTACGTTTTTCGTGCTGTTCATTCCGTTGGTATGGGAAAGTTGCGGCAGGCGATTCGGCAAAAAAGCAATTGGGTTTGGAGTGCTGGCTTTGGCGCTCATCGGCGGCATATACGCGGCGTCCGCTCAAGTAACAGCCCCTTATCCGGCTGGTTTTTTGTACAACTGGCTTCGCGCGCCGGATCCGGGTACGTTTTTCCGTATGTTCTTCAGCCATGCAAAAGCAAAGCTATACGATTACTTCATCCGGCCCACGGGCAGCCCAATGGAAGATGCGCTGCGCTGGATGTACATACCTGCTACGGGACTCTGCCTGCTGCTCTCCTTTCTGCGGCTTCAATGGAAGGGAAGGCCCGGTATCCGTTTGGGTATGGATTGGATGATGCTCTGCAGCTTTATGATGCTGTTTATCCCATTCTCCGTGGTTGTGATGATTTACGAAACGAATGATTGGGCTGATTTTAGGACATTGGCCCCCTTTCTTTGGGGTGTGGCGGCGGCGTTCATTGTCGCCCGGCGGAAGCTGATTCCCACAATCGTTCTGGCAGGAAGTGCGGTCACGCTGATTTTGCTTTTCACCCTTCCGCCGACAGGTGCATTTAAAGATGAAAACCGCTTTGTGCCGGAAGCCTATTCCACAGAACTGGCGGAAGCCTGCGCAACGCTGGTTTATGATTCCGCCGCAGAGGATCTTTGGGCGAATACCATTCGCACAGATATGAACTCCCTGCAAGTTCTCACTGAGGTACCCCCGGGTATGGGGTTGATGTACGGCTGGTTTACCCCCGAAAGTACCGGGAAGAGCCGTTGGATTTTGACCGATCATCTGAAGATCGTGGTAGAAGGTTACGAGCCTATAAAAACCTTGCACGGTGTGAAGATTTACCGCCATATGCGGGAATAGGGGCGGAGCGCGTTGCCGGCTCCGCGGCGGCGGCAATTAAGCATCGGGGAGGTGCCCTCCGTGCAGGATATCAACGTTCCGAATATCCTTGGCAGCCAGCCCCAAAAAGCTGGGGCAAGGCAGAGCGCGCGGCTGGCAATCGCGGTCATGTTTGCGTTGGCGTTTGCGATTTCGTATACGTTGGTACATAGAGAGGGCAGTGATTTAGGGATCCATGCCGCCTGGGCGGCGGAAGGTGATTTTTTGAATCCCCGGACGTTTTTTCACCATGGGGCGCATCCTATGTGGCATATGCTTGTGGCCTTCACAATGCTCCCTGGGTTATCCGCCGGGCTATCCGCCGCGCTGGTGACCGCTGTGCTGAAGGCGGCTGAACTGTGGCTGATCTACAGGTTGATGACCGCCTATTGGAAAGAGAAGGTTTCCCATTGGCGGACCATCCTTGCCGCATTTACCTGCGCAACTGTCTCCGCGTTGTGTATGCCATCGGTGAACCCGGCGGTATATATCGGCGCTGGTTCGCCAAACCCTTGGCATAGCCCAACTCAGACGACCGCGTTGGTATTCATGTTGTTATGTGTACCTTATACGGCCTATTGTTACGCGGATTTTGAAC
>WRHG01000182.1 GCA_009783365.1 Clostridia bacterium
TTGATTCCGTAACATAATATATCAATCGCGAGAGCGGCGTTTTCATTCCCCGAATTTTTCGCCGCGGTTACTTCCCTCATATCGCTCGATACTCCCGAAACCCCCAGAAGACCGCATTTTTTATTCAGAAAATCTTCAGTTTCGGCAGGGGAAAATCCTGTCTTTTTCATGATAAACGGTACAACCGCAGGGTCAATCGACCCCGTTCTCGAACCCATTATAATCCCCTCGAGAGGCGTAAGCCCCATGCTCGTGTCCACACACTTCCCACAATCCACGGCCGCAAGGCTGGAGCCGTTGCCCAGATGACAGGTGATGACGCGGGCCTCGCTCCGGTTAAGGCCCAGGAAATCGCAGGCGCGTTTGCTCACATAGCGGTGGCTGGTTCCATGGAACCCGTAACGGCGTACGCGAAGCCTCCGGTAGTATTCCATAGGGACGCCGTATATGTAAGCCTTTTTGGGCATGGTTTGATGGAACGCGGTGTCGAACACCCCCACGTTCGGCGTGTTGGGCATCACTTTTTCACAGGCTTCAATACCCATCAGATTGGCGGGATTATGAAGCGGGCTCATGGGAATGATCGCCCGGACTGCGTCCTTCACCTCCTGGGTAATGCGTACGCTGGCGGTAAAGCGCTCTCCCCCGTGAACCACCCGGTGCCCCACAGCTGCGATTTCGTCCATGCTGGAGAGGGCTCCCTTCTGTGGGTCGGTGAGCGCTTTCAGCATGAGTTCAATAGCGGCGGTATGATCCTTCATAGGTTCTTCCCGCTCAAAAGATTTTTCGCCGGCTTTTTGGGAAATTTTGCTTCCTTCGATGCCGATACGCTCCGCGATACCCTTGGCCAGAAGCTTTTCCCCGTCCATGTCGATAAGCTGATACTTGAGAGAGGAGGAACCCGCATTGAGAATGAGTATTTTCATCGGTCTTGCTCCTTATGCCTGCGCCTTTACGGCGGTAATGGCGACCACGCTGATGATATCATCCACCGAGCAGCCCCGGCTTAAATCGTTTACAGGCTTTGCCAGGCCTTGCACAACAGGGCCTATGGCCTCCGCCCCCGCAAGGCGCTGTACCAGCTTGTACCCGATATTTCCAGCCTGTAAATCCGGAAATACCAGCACATTGGCGTGCCCCGCCACGGCGGAACCTGGGCTCTTCAACTGCCCCACGCTCTCCACCAGGGCCGCGTCCGCCTGAAGCTCCCCATCCAAAGACAGCTCCGGCGCCAGTTCTCGCGCGATGGCCGTGGCCTCCTGCACTTTCGTAACCAGGTCGTCCTTGGCGCTTCCCTTGGTGGAGAAGGACAGCATGGCTACCTTCGGGTCTATGTTCATCAACTCTTTTCCTGTGCGGGCGCTGGCCACAGCGATAGCCGCCAGCTCCTCAGCAGTCGGATTGGGGATAACCGCGCAATCGCCGAAGATCAGCACGCCGTCTTCCCCATAGCGCTTGTCCGGAACTTCCATTACAAAACAGCTGGAAACCACCTTGATACCAGGAGCCGTCTTGATGATTTGCAATGCCGGGCGGAGCACGTCGCCGGTGGCGTTGATCGCGCCAGCCACCATGCCGTCCGCATCCCCGGCTTTCACCATCACAGCGCCAAAGTACAGCGTGTTCTCCCTCACCAGCTTCCCTGCGTCGCTTTCCGTCATGCCCTTGGCCTTACGAAGTTCAAAAAGCAGCTTGGCATAATCCTCCGCACGCTCGCACGCAGAAGGATCAATGATTTGGACCTCCTGCAAATCGACGCCCGTCTCCTTTGCCACCCTTTCAATCTCCCGGGCATTTCCCAGCAGCGTTACCCGAGCGATGCCCTCCGCCTGTATTTTCGCGCTTGCCTGCACGGTGCGCGGCTCGCTCCCCTCCGGCAAAACAATATGTTTCACGCTTTGTTTTGCCTTAAATTTGATTTTTTCAATGGCCGACATGGCGCCTTCCTCCCTCGATATGATATACTTTCCCATGGAAACCATCCATGATAACCGATGTATTATACTATTTCCCGCCGTGAAAAGGAAGGGGTAATTTAAAAACCATGGGAAGAAATCACAAAGGCGGAGAGCCGCCTTTTACGGATGCGGACGCACGCGCCGTGGTTGGCATTCTATGCGAATACGACCCTTTTCACCGGGGACATGCCAGACAATTCTCACTCATCCGGGAAACCCTTCCCGGCGCACGCATTATATGCCTGATGAGCGGCCCGTTTACACAAAGGGGAATGCCCGCCCTATATTCCCCGGCATTTCGGGCACAGGCGGCCCTTCTGGCCGGGGCGGACTTGGTGCTGGAACTGCCGGGCTTTTTTGCCGTCCGTGAGGCGGAGAATTTCGCTCTTGGCGGCATTTCGATTCTAAACGGGCTTGGCATTGTAACCCACCTGAGCTTCGGCTGCGAACACATGGTTTTGCCTCTGCTGCAGGAGGCGGCCGCACTGCTGGAAGACCCGGATGAATGCTATGAATCCATGCTCCGCGAAGGGTTGCGAAAAGGCGCCTGCTTCGCCACCGCACAAGGGCGCGCATTGGAGCAGGCGCTTCGGTTGCGGCAGCCGGCATACCTGCGGAGCCTGGAGCGGGATACGGGAGGCCTGCCCGGCATCCTGACCGCGCCCAACAATGTGCTCGCGGTTTGCTATCTTAGGGCACTGCGCCGCCTCGGCAGCTCCATATCCCCCCTGCCTGTGCTAAGGGAAGGCAAGCACCATGAAACAAGCTTAAAAATGGGCGGTTATCCCTCCGGCACGGCAGTCCGAAACGCTATTCTGGCTCAAGCCTGGCATCAGGCGGAAGCCGCAGCCGGATACCCCTTGCCCAAGGGGCCCCTATGCCGGCCTGTTTCAATGGACCGGACGCTTCTCTTCCTGCTTCGAAGGATGAGCAGGGAACAGCTGGCCGCCCTGCCAGGCTGCGCGGAAGGCTTGGAAAACCGCCTGTTTGCCGCCTGCCGTCAAGCAACAGACCGGGCAGGACTGCTAACGGCGCTGAAAACAAAGCGGTACTCCTATGCGCGGCTCAATCGCTTATGCTGTTGCGCGCTGCTGGGAATAACCGCGGCGCTCCAGCGGGAAGCCCGCCCGCTTGATTATGTGCGCATGCTTGGTTTTCAAAAAAGCAGCGAGTCTCTTTTGTCGTTCTTCCCTAAAAGCGCCGTTCCCCTCGTCGCCAAGGCTGCGGACGGCCCACTGGATAACCCATCTTATCAAACGGATATCCGGGCCTATGACGCCTGGGCTCTGGGCGCGGGCGAACCTGCCGGTTGGATGTTCCGGCAGCCTGTACAGGTGGTGCAGGGCCACAGACAGCATCGCGCGAAAACCTCGCCGGCGCCTACGGACGCCCGGTAAGGAGCAGAAACAGATTCAAAACCCCGTTTTCAATAACGCCGGTTACGGCGGACAGGATGGTACCTATGATCCCCGTCAACATCAATGCCAGCAAGATGAAGCGGGTCATCTCAAAAATCCTAGGGTTCATACTCAACCGGCCCTTAAAAACCAGGTCATCCAAAATATGCCAGCCGTCCAGGGGCGGAATCGGCAGCAGGTTGAACACGGCAATTGACAGGTTCATGCTGAAAAGCATCATCAAAAACCGCTGAACGTACTGCAGCCACGGGTGAAGCATCAGCTCCGCATATTGGGGGCCTCTTCCGGTGAGTAAAATCGCAAACCCTGTTTGCCGGGAGGAAACCAATTCTCTGACTCCGATATTGTAGATTAACTGAGGCTGCCACAGCAGGCCGTTGACGCCCACCGCCAATGCCAGCGCCAGCAAAAACAGGGTGAAATTCACCGTGACTCCGGCGATGCTGACCAAAAAGTCGTCACGCCGGTAATTTCGAAAATTACGCGGGTTGACGGGCACGGGTTTCGCCCAGCCAAAGCCAAACAGCACCAGACAAATCGTACCGATGGGATCCAGGTGCTTGCGTGGGTCCAAGGACAGCCTTCCCAGCATTTTGGCCGTGGGGTCACCGCAACGGTTGGCCACGTACCCATGAGCGATTTCATGAAA
>WRHG01000183.1 GCA_009783365.1 Clostridia bacterium
CTGGACGGAACTCATGTGGACGGGAACACTTGCCCACAATACCCTGCTGCAAACGGGCCGGGTGGGCGATTGGGCAAGCCATAGGCTGGGGCGCGATCTCAGCGCCCTGTACGGCATGGCTCACGGCGCCACCCTCGCCATCGTGTTTCCGGCCTGGATGAAGTACGTTCTGCCTGGCGGCGCGGAAAAGCTGAAACAATTTTCCGTGGCGGCGCTGGATGTACCCGGAGACCTGGGGGACGACCGTGTGATTGCGCTGGAAGGCATACGCAGGCTGGAAGCCTTTTTGAAAACCATTGGCATGCCAACGCGCCTTCGGGATGCGGGCATCGACGGCAGCCGTCTGGAGGAAATGGCCGGCCGCGCCACCTCCGGCGGGCCTCAGGGCGCTTATGTTCCCATCGACAAATCGGCCGCGATGGAAATTTACAAGTTAGCGCAATAAAAGACCATCTCACAATCGTATATATCCGGATGGATGATGCCGCAAGGAGGTAAATACTCGGATGAGACGGATAGGACGCATGCGGGTTTGGATTGTTGCTGCGCTGATTTTTTCCCTGGTATCCGGTTCTCTTTCCCCTCCCCCGGCGGCAGCGGCGGCAGTGCCTGAGGATGTGCCGGAACCGACGGCTGCGCCCCGACCCGGGAAGGAACCGCCGCCGGATGATTTAGCATACCCCGGCCTCACCCTGAAAGCCACCTTGGGGTATGACGGCAGAATTACCTACCTGTACAAGATACCCGTCCGGGTGTCTCTGGCAAATGAAGGGGAAAGCCTGACCGGCATCCTAGCCATGAATGTATACCGGAACCAGGAGGAGTGCGATCGCTACGAAATGCCGTTCTTTGTGGCGTCTCAAGCCGAGATCCAAGCCGAGCTGCCGGTGGAGCTAACGATGAAACAGCTCTACTATCAGTTGGAAGTGGTTGTGAGTGAGCGGGTGATCGCTTCCGCAACTTTAATTCCGACCGCTGTAATGGATCCGACCATATTGCTAACAGCCGCCCTGAGTGAGAACCCCGCGGCCCTTTCCCATCTGATCATCCGACCCGCCAAGGACCTTCTCAACCGGGGCGAGCAGTGGGAATTGGTGCCTGTGACGCCGGAGGTGTTTCCACGGGATCCGCGTATGCTGGATGCCTTTGCCTTTTTGGCGGTAGACGGGGTGGATTTGAGAGCCCTGGACGCGCAGCAGCAACAGGCATTGGATGAATGGCTGAAAAAAGGCGGCGTCGCCATTGTGGGCGGCGGCGCCCAAGCCGCGGCTAACTATCCATTCTTTGAGCAATACACCGGCGTCTCTATGGGCAGCGTCGCCGAGAGCGGGTTGGATATCACGCCGGCGCTGCTCCAGTATGTGAAGGCATCGGCGGAACCTTTGGGAAGCCACGCGCCCCTCGCTGAGATGAAGAACGGAAAAAACCCGCTGGTTTCATCCGATGGCGCCGTACTGCTGGACCAAACCACAGTTGGTAAGGGATGCGTCTTCACAGCCGCTTTCTCCCTGTCCGACAAGCCTCTGAACGGCTGGCAAAACACCAATGCCCTTTGGCAGCGCATCCTGCTGGCCGCCATGGGAACCGGCTATGTGGATATCGTAAGCCGGCAGGTGAATTACTACAGCCGTGATACCGATTATGTGGATAGCTACCGGCTAACCGGCGTCCCGATCCGGAATAGCAGCAACTACATCCTGCCGCTGGCAGTATTATTGGTGTTTGTGGCATTGGTCGGCTTTGGCAGCTATTGGATCCTGAGGAAAAAAGACAGGCGGGATTGGATGTGGGCGACGGTTCCGGCGATCTCCCTTCTTTTCGCGGCATTGCTCATGGCCATGGGCGGCAGTATGGCGTATAGATCGCCTGTAGCCGTCGTATCCGATATGATATTTCAAAATGAGAAGGGCGAGGTGACCGAGCGGGCCAGCGTATGTATATCCGTACCGGAAACCACGCCTGTTACCGTGTCTGCTCGCCAGGGCCGTATCCGGGTTGCGGGAAACCGGAGCAACTACTACGGAGATGAGGAGGCTTCCGGCAAACCGAAAAGGGTTCGGTACGTCTATCACCTGGGCGACCGGGAAAGCGTAACGATGCGGGGCGAATCCTCCTGGTATGCCCATGGGTTCTTCATAACGGACATACCGGCTTCCGGCCTGAAGGTAGATGGCGGCTGCTGGTGGGAAAAGGACGGCTTGCATGTTAAGGTGGCAAACCAAGGGATTTTTCCATTGGCCGAGGGGTATGTATTGACCCTGATGGGATATTGTAAAGTGCCTGCTCTTCTGCCCGGGGAAGCGGCCGACTGCGTGCTGGCAAGCACGGAGGATCCAAAGAACGTAAACGCTTCCATCGCTCAACAGATGGGAACGCCTTACGGCATTACGCTGAACGGCAACGGAAACATGACCGTCAGCGAGGGTGTTCTGCTCACCAGGGCTCAACAGCAAAATCAGTCCAGCTTATCCATGCTGATTCAGGCGGTATGCTATCCGGAGCTGTGGACGGATTCGCCGCGGAGCGTCTCTCTGTCCGCACTGTCCAAAGAGGAGCGAAGCAGCCGGGAAGCTATGGAACGCCTGATGATCGATTACACGTCGCAATGGGGCCTATATGACCCCAGCGCGCTGTTTTTGTACTTTACAATGGATGATTCCCTATGCGATGTGGAGCTGACGATCAACGAGCAGCCGGTCAAGCGCATGGCGCAGAGCAACGGGGTTGGCGCGGCGCTGCCCTATCTGCCTGTTGGCAAGAGCGGCGTCGTTCACTTCCCCAAAGGCATGATTCCCACCTACGTAGCCGGCGCGACGGGCGACGGCGGGTATCAGCGCGGCAGAGAGATCACCGAAAGATACGGTTACTTTAACCTGTCGGACAAACCCACCTTCTTCATCGCGCTACCCAAAGAAATAGACGCCATGCGAGTGGAGAAGCTGGATATCCAGATGGAATACGCGTATGGAAGCACGAATATCAAGCTGTACGATTGGGCGGCCGGCGGATGGGACGAACTGGATCCCAAAAAGAGCCTCCTCAGCCAGCTGGATATGCGCAAGCACCTTTCTTCGGAGGGCGAACTCCTGATACAGTATGCGAAAGCCAACGAAACGGAGCAATATGCGGAAATCAGCGTCCCGCGAATCATCCTGGAAGGGGAGATGAAGTAATGCTGGAGCTTGAAGGCTTGACCCGTTACTATGGCTCCTTTTTGGCGCTGGATCATTTGAGCATCACCGTTGGCGACGGGGAACTGCACGGGTTTGTGGGTCCCAACGGCGCCGGCAAAACCACCACCCTAAAAATACTGGGCACCCTGCTGCGGCCCTCTGAGGGAACAGCCACCTTAAACGGCGTGGAGATCGGCCGGCATCCCAGGCAGATACGCCGGATGATGGGCTATATGCCGGATTTCTTCGGCGTCTATGACCGGCTAAAATCCTGGGAATACCTGGATTTTTATGCGCGCTGCTACGGGACGCCTCCCAGGGAACGGTCGCGGGTGGTCGGCAGCCTGCTGGAGCTGGTTTCTTTGTCGGACAAGCGCGACGCGTATGTGGATGTTCTTTCCCGGGGCATGAAACAGCGGCTTTGCCTTGCCAGAGCCTTGATTCACGACCCAAGCCTGCTGATTTTGGATGAGCCCGCCTCCGGGATGGACCCCCGGGCCCGAGCGGATATGAAGGGTATCCTGCGCACCTTGAAAGACATGGGCAAGACGGTTCTCGTCTCCTCCCACATCCTGCCGGAACTGTCGGAGATGTGTGATTCCCTCACCATCATTGATCACGGCAGGCGGGTATTCTCAGGCTCGGTGGAGGAACTGGGCAGTCATATGAGCGGCCGCGCGCCCATCCGGCTGCGACTGCTGCCCCAAGAGGGCTCGACGCCGGAGGAGGCCGCGGAGCTTCTTAGGCAGGTACCGGGCGTTACCGGCATTTCCCAGGACGAGCCGCATCTGCTGAACATT
>WRHG01000184.1 GCA_009783365.1 Clostridia bacterium
TCGATAGCGCTCGAATAGTCCGCGATAGCCTCAGCGTATTCCTTCTGGTCATAATAAACCCATCCCCGGTTATTGACGAAAGTAACGTTGGTAGGGTCCAGCTCCATAGCCCTCGAGTAATCTACTGCGGCCTCATCGTATTTTTTTTGAAAATAGTAAGCATTCCCACGTTCGTTATAGTATGTAGCGTCATTCGAGTTCAACTCGATTGCTCTCGCAAAATCCGCGATAGCCTCGTCGTATTCCTTCTGAACAGAATAAGCGCACCCGCGATCATAATAGGCGCCGGCGTCGTTGGGGTTCGCCTCGATGATCTTCGTGTAATCCTCAACGGTCGATTCGGAAAGCGCCAATGCCGGCAGGAAAATGAAAAGCACAAGCATCAGAAGCATCCATTTCCTATTGGCTCTTCTCTCCGGGGTTTTCCGCGCGTCCCTTGGCATCATTGTATTCAACTCCCTCAACGCGATTTTTTTGATTTGCTTCATTTTAGCAGATCGCCCGCATGATGGAAAGATGTATGTCGCCTGATCACCACCTACATGTTTGCACAGGTATCGCCCAGGAGCCGGTGAACAGCCGCGTGATAGCCCGCTTGCGCTTGCCGAATTTGAATTGAAGCTCTAGACAGCGCGACCGGGTGACGGTGACGCCGGAGGGCAGGCTTGTATTCCGGTTCAGGGGCGGGATGGGGGTTTCTGGATAAAATTTTCCTATCCTGTATGAACATGTAGGTGACAACGGAGCCTGTTTGGGATAAAATATGAGCAACGAATTGGAACCGAGGAGGAAACGATGATGAAGAAAATCATGTCGTGCTTATTGCTGTGCGCGCTGTGCCTGGCGGGGCCGGGCGTGGCGTTTGCCGCGCCGCCCGAAACCGATTCGCCCGGCTGGCCGGATGTACCTTTCGTGCGGAATATGGCATCCGGGGAAATCATCTATCTGGGCATGGATAAAGCCGAGGCCGAAGCCATCACGGGAGAGCCGTTGGAGGAGTTTATGGGCATGTACGCCTACGTAGGCGGTATTCTGGGGTTTCGGGATGATCGGGTGGTGTACATCCGAATATCGATCTATGAGGAGCCTCTTTGGGTCGTAAGCGGCGTCGTGACGCCCGGTATGCCAACGGATCAGGCCCTTGAAGCGCTGGGGATGCCTTTTGAAGCAGGGAATGGCCCATATGAATTGCTTTATTTTGAGGACGGCGACCGGGAGCACAGGGATGGCAATACACTCTGGCCAGGCCGCGACGACTATCAGTGGGCGCTCTTTGTAAGGGCGAACAGTGAGACCATTGAGAGGATTGATATGGGCGACAAACAGTTTTTACAGACATACAAATAACGAAACCTCGAACGACAGGAGGCGGTTACAGGTGATATCAAGATTTTTATCTGGCAATAGGAGCGGGATTATCGCGGGGCTGCTGATCATGGCCATGTGCCTGCCGCTTTGTACCGGCGCGCTGGCCGCGTCGCCTCCATCCGCCCCGGAGAGCCTCACCGCTGTACCGGGCAACGGGCAGGTGGCGCTGGTTTGGTTTGCCCCGGAAGACGACGGCGGCGCTGCTATCACTGGGTATCAGGTCTCCATGGACGGCGGAGCGACCTGGATTGATGTAGGACTTGCGACGAACTATACCTTCGACGACCTGACCGGCGGCATCATGTATGTGTTCATGGTGAGGGCGGTGAACGACGCCGGATATGGCGAGGAGGCGATCGTCAACGCGAAACCGAAGGACGCGAAACCGGACGTCAACGTAACCGGCAACCAACAAGGCCAGGGTCAGGTGATTACCGGCGGAGGCGGGGGAGGGATCATTGTGGAACCGCCGCCACCCCCACCACCGCCGGAGGATCCGCCTGAAGACCCGCCGCCCAAGAAGGAACCGCCGGAAGAACCGCAGCCGAAGGATAATATTCCCATCGAGATTGACCCGGAGGAAGTGACTGAAAAACCGTTCAGGCCAATCAAGCCACAGATCATGGATTTGGTGGGGACGTATACGATCGTCGCGAGCGGTACTCAGTCGGCGGGCGATACAGTACCGACGCCGAATACCCCCTTTAGGTTCGACCTTACCCTGGATTTCAGGGCGACAAAAGTTGGCGGCAGCATGTATGGAAGCTACAACGGCTCCGGTTCTCTGAACGCGGTTATGGATCAAGCATTTTACGCCGCAGGTATGCCGGGTTTTTCTGGAGAATGGAATCATGCAGGTCCACTGACCAATATTGCGTTTGCGCTGTACGCACCGCCCGGCAGCAACGCGCTGGGCCCCCTGCCTCCGATTCAGCCCGGATCAAACACCAGTGGCAGCCTTCAGCCTCTGCCTCCGATTCAGTCTGTGGGTAAATCTGGCAGCGCTCTCACGCCTCTGCCGCCGATTCAGCCCGCGAACAACTCCGGCAGCGCTCTCACGCCTCTGCCTCCGATACAGCCTGCGGATAACTCCGGCAGCAGTCTCCAGCCTCTGCCTCCGATACAGCCTGCGAACAACTCCGGCAGCAGTCTCACGCCTTTACCGCCGCTCAAACCTATGCCGCCTGCTCAGGCAACAGGCGCCGGAACGATGTTTTGGAATGGCGCAGATGTGGCTTACTACTTTACCGCACCTGATGGCAGCGAAACGGGCCAGCCAGGTAAAGGGATCTGGACTTCTGAATCCCTGGAGTTCGAAGTCACTCTATACGCCAATGGAAATGGGATAGTTAAATTTAGAGCTGAATTTGGGCTGATATGTTACAAGGCCCGCCTGGTCAAGAGCGTAACATTGGTGGACGTAAAATAAGTGACAGGAATCAAGGAGAATGAAGATGAAAAGAATCATTTCGTTTTTACTGATACTGAGCCTTTCTTTTCTGGCTTGCATAGCCTGCGCAGAGGAACCGGGCGCATCCAACACACCGCTCACCCTCTACCCGGCATACCTGCAAACGCCGCTGGATATGCCTATCGTGCTGGACGCCGAGACGTATCCAGTAGGTCAAAGGCTCGTCTGGTCATCCTCGGTCCCCTCCGTTGCAACCGTGGACGCGGAAGGCTGCGTAACGCCTTTCAGCCCAGGCGAAACAGTGATCACCTGCGCGCTGGCCGATCAGCCCAGCGTGACGGCGACCTGCGGCGTGCTGGTCGTGGCGGAAGGTAAAATCCTCCTTTGGGAATACCCGCCGGAGCTGATGGATTTGGACGCCGTCATCGCGGAGATGGAAGCGGAATACGCGGCGAACCCGCCGGAGGTTCCCTGGCCGGACGCGTGGCCAGGTGACCTGCCCAAGATGGAGGGCGTGGTCAAGAGCGCCGGCGGCGGTTTGACGGAGGAAAACGGCCTATACGTCATGCTGACCGTTCAGGAGCCTGATATTGTCAAGGCGTATGTGGATGAACTGCTTTCGTTGGGGTTCAACGGGAAACCAATGGAATATGACGGCGGCTTTTTCGCGCAGCTCTCCGGCAATGGCTATACGGAGGTCATGGTCTCCTATACGGAAAGCGAGCAGCAGTGCTTTATCAGCGTGAAAAAGTAGCATGCAAATTTTGAATCGTACAGAAAAAGGAGAAAACCGTTATGAAGAGGATTATGGGATCTTTTCTGCTTTGCGCGTTGTGCCTCGCGGGGTTAGGCACGGTACAGGCTGCGTCTCCCGAAGCCGATCCACCATCAAGGCCCGATGTCCCCTTTGCCCAGAATGTAGAAACGGGCGAGATTCTCTATTTGGGCATGAGCAAAGAGGAGGCGGACGCCATTACGGGGGAGCCGCTGGAGGAAAACTGGTTCCGCCAGATGGTCTATGAGGGCGTCACGTTGCAGTATCGGGATGGCCTGGTGGTGTATATCGAGATACACGATGATGACCCGCGTTGGGCGGCGAACGGTGTCGTGACGCCCAATATGCCTACCAAGGAAGCCCTTGAGGCGCTGGGAATGCCTTTTGAGCCGGGGAACGACCCTTATAGTATATGGT
>WRHG01000185.1 GCA_009783365.1 Clostridia bacterium
CCCGTTTTCTTGCAGGGCGTAAAGCGTCACCCTGTCGTTTCCGATGAGCGCCAGGTAGCAAAGGGCCTGCGCCAGGTTTACGGCGGTCTCCCATTTGGCGGGTTCCCCAAAAGCCATGGAAGCGCTGGCATCCACGATGATATGGATGCTCGCCTCCTGTTCCTCCATGAATTGCTTTAGGAACAGCTTATCAAAACGGGCATAGGCATTCCAGTCCAGGCGTCGGATGTCGTCTCCGTGCGCATATTCGCGAAAGTCTGAAAACTCCACGCTGCTGCCCAATGCCTTCGATTTGCGCAACCCTCCTCCGCCACCGGCGGCGGGATTGCGCATTCGAAGGCGCATGGCGTCCAACTGTATCAGGAATTTCTCGTCCAGCATGTGTTGCCTCCGGTTTAGGTGCGGGCCAGGCCTCGCAATAATTCCCCGATCATTATTTCCGCGGTTTTTCCCTGGGACAAACCTTCAAAGTTTAACACGATTCTGTGCCTGAGGCACGGGGCGGCCATGGCGTCCACATCCTCGAAGGCTACGTTGTATCGACCATGCATCAGCGCCCGCACCCGCGTTGTGGCGATGATTGCCTGGGCGGCCCGCGGGCTGGCGCCGTAGCGCACATATTGGCGGGTCGCATCCGGGGAACCGTCCAGTTCCGGATGGGTATGCATGACCAGTTTAAGCGCGTAGGCCCGCACGGCTTCCGCGATGGGCACCGTTTGAGCGGCCCGGCGCAGCCGCAGCAGGGTTTCCCCGCTGGCTACGGTATCGGCCTGGGCGGACGGCCACCCGGTGGTGATGCCTACAATCTCTGTAAGCTCGGCTAGGGTGGGAAAGCCTACCAGTACCTTCAGCATGAAGCGGTCCAACTGAGCCTCCGGCAGGGGATACGTGCCCTCCTGCTCAATGGGGTTCTGGGTAGCCAGTACAAAGTACGGCTGGCCGAGAGGCCTTGATACCCCGGCCACAGTTACACTGTGTTCCTGCATGGCTTCCAGCAGCGCGGACTGGGTCTTGGGCGTGGCGCGGTTGATTTCATCGGCCAGTATGACGGAGGCAAACAGGGGACCGGGCTGAAAACGGAACTCGCTGCCGGCTTCCGTTTTAATAATGATATTGGTTCCGGTAATGTCCGCCGGCATCAGGTCCGGGGTGAATTGGATCCGGGAGTAGGGCAGATCAACCACCTTGGAGATGGCGCGCACCAACCGCGTTTTTCCCAGGCCGGGCACCCCTTCCAGCAGGACGTTTCCCCCTGCGATCATGGCTGTGAGCAACTGCTCTACCACAGCCTCCTGTCCTATTATTTCCTTGGCGATTTCAGCGCGGATTTTGCTTATGTCTTCCCCAAAACCCAGGATTTCTTCTTTTGAGATCGATGTCATAATAGCCTCCGTTTATTCCAGCAATGAGGTAAAGTAGGTTTCCACCCATTTTTGAACGTAGATGGGCAGATTGGCGTTTTCCACCGCCTGCGCGGCGGATTCCCGGTACTGAAGAGCCACGTCGGGATAGGGAACGCCTTCGCCGATACCGCCCAGGCCCGGGCCGAGCCGCGCCTCCGTCGCTTCCCCTTGGCCAATCTCCCCGCGCTCCTGGGTCACCTCCCCGCCGTCGCCAAGGCGCGTGGGATCGTAAATAACCTCATAGAGCCCCATCTTCCTTTCGGGTTTTGCATTCCCCTGCACGGGCCCCCTGCCGTTTTCCTCCCGGTATCCGGCGTCCCGGTTGGTGCTTCCCCGGCTGGCGCCGCCGCCGCCCTGACCGGAGGTCTCGCCGGCGGCGCCGGCCATGTCGTTGCCCGCCTGCAGGCTCAGCATGGCCTGAACCTGCGCCAGGTCCGCCTGACTTGCGCTGCCCATCGCTTGTCCGGCTCTTGCCGTGGAGGTGCGCGCCATCTGCAGCAGCGCGGCACACTGGCTGGCGGAGATTTGGGATGCGGAGGCTGGGCCGGGGAGCGCCGTCTTGGATTCGGCCGTGCTTTGAGCGGCTTCCGCCTCGGGAAGGGCCGGGCCATTCATGCCGTCGCCCGCCGGGACGTCCCGATAACCGGGCCCGCCGTTTTGCCGTATGCTTTCCAGCCTGCGCTCCCCGCGGTCAATGGCGGCCAGCGCTTCCCTGGGAGACTGGGCGGCGCGCAGTTCCTCAGCCAGGTCGCCGAGCAGCTTCCGGCTCTCCTGGGTTTCCCGGGCATCCCGGCCATCCAGCTTCTCCGCGCCTTCTTCCAGCAGAGCCGCCTGCCTGGCCAGTTCCTCCTTGAAGGAAGCTTGGGCTTTCATCGCTGCGTCCTGTGGGTTGGGTACAAAGAAAAGCCCGGTCATCGCCATCAGCAATCCCGCGGCGGCGGCTATGGCAAATCGCCCGGGACGCAGCGGCATTGCCGCGCGCCAGTCGGCGCCGGACAGCGCCTGCCTGGCGTCCTCCCGTTGGAGGATCACCATGGGCGTCTCTTCGCCTGCTTGCAGCTCAATCGCTGTTTGAACCCTTGCCATGAGGCCGCACCCGTCCACCCTGCGGGCGGCGCTGCCCGCTGAAACCGGCCATAAAAATCCCAGGATCCCACCCAGCGCCGGAACGCTGAAAACAAATAGCAGGCAAAGCTCCGGTACGCGCGCCACAGGCTGGAAAAAAGACGCGGCTTTGAGGAACAGGCTCAGCCCGGCTCCCGCGGCCAGCCCAAAGCTGCCCCAGGCTATGCCCCTTCCCAGGCGTATCCGCTTTTGAACGGCGCGAAGATCACGACCCAGGGCGGTCATCTTTGGCCCCGCCTCTTTCGGGGGCGGTCCGCTTTTTGAATCCGCATACGCAGTGCCGCCGCCGCCATCAGCGCGGCGGAAACAGATACCATGAATCCCATATTGTACCACATAAAGCTGCCATAGGGCAGAAGGCCGGAGGTCACGCTCAGCGTGTGGCTGTACTGCCCTAAATTGCGCTGCAAAAGATAGGTCTGATCCATAATCAGCGAAAAGAGGCCAAGCCCCGGGTTGGCGATGAAGGAGACGGGGACATAGTCGATGACCTCCAGCGGCGGCTGGTTGATAACGCTGGTATAGATGGAACCGATCTTTTCGATGTCGTAAATAAGCGGCAGCAGGGTAAGCACTCCGATGGCAAAAACAGACAGATAAGCCGCCACCATCGCCGTTATGGTGCGCCGGAACAGGACGGAGGTAAACATGCCAACGGATAGGATGCTAAAGGCTGTCACGATTAGGAACAGCACGGCCGCCAACATCTGTAAAAGAGGTACCGCGCCCGATAATAGGATCATTCCCAGCATGGGCAGGGAGGACATAACAAGCAGGCAAAGGAACCCGAAGCTTTCTAGCAATTTGCCGATGAGAAGGCTCAAGGAACCCGTGGGGGTTACCCGAAGCAGATCCAGCGTTTGCCGCTCCCGCTCTCCCGAGACGCTGCCCGCCGTCATGGCCGGCGCGACGAGCACCAGCAGAACAAACTGAACCGCCACCAGGATCACATATCCGTCCACGCTGCGCGCCAGCGAATTCAGTGTAAAGGTGTCCCTCCCAAAGGCCTCGTAAGAATAGATCCATACGAAGACCAGTTGAAACAGGCTGTATACCGTAAGGATCAGGGGAGTGCGCCAGGAGCGCATCCTTTGCCTGGCGGAGGTCGTCAGTATGGGGTTAATCATTTTGCGTCACCTCCATGAACACCTTTTCCAGGTTTACCGGGGGCCGGTAGAATTCAGCAACGGGCAGTCCCCGCTCCATCAAAGCCTTCAGTACATCCGCCGTCCGGCTGTCGTCTCCGTCAAAGGATACGCTCAGCACAGTCGGCTCATCGCGGGATATGCCGGTAACACCGGGCTGCTGCATGAGAAGCCTTTCGGCATCCGCCGTTACGGAATCATCATCCGACAGCAACCGCAGCCGGATAGGCGCGCTGCCGCTCATGTGGTTGCCCAGCGCCTCCACCGTGCCGGAGAACACCAGCCTACCCCG
>WRHG01000186.1 GCA_009783365.1 Clostridia bacterium
AGCTTGGGCATAAGGACCGATGACCGGGGGCGCCAACTCTGTTTGGATGGTTTTCTTCTCCATGAAACATCTCTCCCGTACTATTTTTTAGCTGTGTTAAGTATATCATAAAGCGAATGTTTATGGTATACTTGGCGCACAAGAAAAATGACCCAAGGAGCATTCCGATGAGCATCCAATGGACCCGTCATCCTTTGCCCATGTCCGGCAGCCGGCATCTGCCGCTCATGTCCGTGAATAATGTTAAAACGGCAAAACATTTTCACGCCAGCTTTCCCCATTACGCGACAACGCCGCTGGCTGCCTTAAGCGGCCTTTCCCGGGAACTTGGCGTCCGCGGCATTTTTGTCAAAGACGAATCCTATCGTTTTGGGTTGAATGCATTTAAAGTATTGGGCGGTTCCTATGCGATCGCGCGCTATATCGCCAATGCCCTTCACAGGGATATATCCGATACCGGTTACCCTTTCCTTACATCCCCAATGCTCAAGGAATCATTCGGCCAAGCTACTTTTTTTACCGCCACGGATGGAAACCATGGTCGGGGCGTAGCCTGGACCGCCCGCCAACTTGGTCAAAAGGCTGTGGTGTACATGCCAAAGGGTTCCTCCAAAACCTATTTTGACAACATCGTAAAAGAAGGCGCCACTGCGTCCGTCCAGGATGCTAATTATGACGAGTGTGTACGCATTGCCGCCCGGGAGGCCGCCGGTACGCCCCATGGCGTTGTGATCCAGGATACCGCATGGGACGGATATGAGGAAATACCCACATGGATCATGCAGGGGTATGGCACCATGGCTGCCGAAGCGGCGGAGCAACTTCTCGCGTTGGGCGTGGAGCGTCCTACCCATGTTTTCGTGCAGGCGGGCGTTGGCTCGTTAGCGGCCGCGGTGCTTGGCTATTTTGCCGACCTCTATCCGGATCACATGCCTACCGCCGTCATCCTGGAAGCCAGCGCCGCGAATCCCCTATACCGGAGCGCGGAAGCCGCGGACGGCCGCTGCCATTTTGTACAGGGCGATTTGCAAACCATCATGGCAGGCCTGGCATGCGGCGAGCCCAGCCCCATCGCCTGGGATATTCTGAAACATCAAGCCTCCTTTTTCGTATCCTGCCCCGATTGGGTGGCGGCGTACGGCGTGCGCGTGCTGGGTGCGCCGGTGAAGGGCGATCCGCAGGTAATCTCCGGCGAATCCGGCGCGGTGGGGGTTGGACTGCTCATGACCGTCATGAGGGATGCCCGTTATGAGCCGCTTCGAAAAGCCATCGGGCTCAACGGGTATTCGACGGTTCTGCTCTTTTCCACCGAAGGGGACACCAATCCAGAAAATCACCGCAGGATCCTATGGGAGGGCGCTGTCCCTTATGGTCAGGAATAAATGCGCATCATGCAGGCAAGGAGGCGTACGTGTTGGATTATCTAAAAATCAAAGCCGCCGCGGAGGAGTATCAGGATAAAATGACCCGGTTTCTTCGGGATATGATTGCCATCCCCGGTGAAAGCGGTGGTGAGGAAGGCGTATCCAGGCGCGTTGAGCGGGAGATGAGGGCCGTCGGCTTTGACCGGGTGGAAATCGACCCCATGGGCAATGTGCTGGGTTACATGGGTTCCGGAAGGACACTGATCGCCTACGACGCCCATATTGATACCGTAGGCGTCGGCAATACTGCCAACTGGTCTTTTGACCCTTACGACGGCTATGAAACCGATACGGAGATCGGCGGCCGGGGTTCCTCCGACCAACTGGGCGGCATGGCCGCGGCGGTATATGGCGCTAAAATCATGAAGGACTTGAACCTGCTGTCGGACCAATACACCGTGCTTGCCACCGGAACCGTACAGGAAGAAGATTGCGACGGCCTTTGCTGGCAATACATCATCCAAGAAGACATTGTACGTCCGGAACTCGTGGTTATTACCGAACCTACCGACGGCCGAATCTACCGGGGCCAACGCGGCCGCATGGAAATCCGCGTGGACGTACAGGGCGTGTCCTGCCATGGCTCGGCGCCTGAACGGGGGGATAACGCCATCTACAAGATGGCCGATATACTGCAGGAAGTTCGCGATCTCAACCACCGCCTGCCTGCCGATCCTTTCCTTGGCAAGGCTACACTTACCGCCTCCGAAATTTTCTTTTCATCCCCTTCCCGCTGCGCGGTGGCTGATTCCTGCTCCATATCCATCGACCGACGCCTTACCGGCGGCGAGACTTGCGAAAAGGCGCTGGAGGAAGTGCGCGGCCTCCCTTCCTGCCAAAAATACAACGCCCAGGTTTCCTTGTACAAGTATACGCGGCCTTCCTGGACAAACTTAACCTACCCTTCAGACTGTACCTTCCCCGCATGGTCAATCTCCGAGAATCATCCGGCTGCCTTAGCCATGATAGAGGCCTACAAGGGGACATACGGAAATCCTATCGTGGATAAATGGACTTTCTCTACCAACGGCGTATCCATCATGGGACGCTTCAACATTCCCTGCATCGGCTTTGGCCCGGGTCAGGAGGCTCAAGCCCATGCGCCAAACGAAAAAACCTGGAAAGCCGATTTGGTAAAATGCGCCGCCGTATACGCGGCGCTGCCCACCTTATATTGCAAGCATCGTAAAACCGGCGCGAAACCAGCGTGATACGACAAAGATCGGAGGCGAAGCGTTACGCACAAATTAATGAAGCACCTGGACGCCCTGCATACCCTGGGGCCGAACACCTTGTTTGACGGCGATTTCTTCTTAACCTGGGAAAAGACCGACGATGAGATCAAGGCAGTATTCACTGTGGCGGACGCGCTGCGCCACCTGCGCGAGAACAATATCTCCAGCAAGATTTTCAAGTCAGGCCTGGGCGTTTCCCTGTTTAGAGACAACTCCACCCGTACCCGCTTTTCCTTTGGCTCCGCGTGCAACCTCTTAGGTCTGGCCGTACAGGATCTGGATGAGGGCAAGAGTCAGATCGCCCATGGCGAAACCGTGCGCGAGACCGCGAATATGATCTCGTTCATGGCAGACGTCATTGGCATCCGCGACGATATGTACATCGGCAAGGGCAACGCCTATATGCGTGAAGTCGCTGAGGCCGTGACCCTGGGCAACGAAGCGGGCGTATTGGAGCAGAAGCCCACGCTGGTCAACCTCCAGTGTGACATCGACCACCCCACGCAATGCATGGCCGATATGTTGCATGTGATCCATGAGCTCGGCGGCAGCGATGATCTGGAAACCGCGATCGCAAATCTCAAGGGCAAGAAAGTCGCTATGACCTGGGCCTACAGTCCCTCCTACGGCAAACCGCTGTCTGTGCCGCAGGGCGTGATCGGCCTGTTCACCCGCTTTGGCATGGACGTGACCCTGGCGCATCCCGAAGGCTACGAGGTGATGGCCGAGGTGGCGGACGTCGCCAAAGCCAACTGCGAGGCCAGCGGTGCGAAGTTCACCGTTACCAACGACATGGCGGAGGCTTTTGCAGGCGCGGATATCGTCTACCCCAAGAGCTGGGCGCCCTTTTCCGCGATGGAGGAGCGCACCGAGCTGTACGCCAATGGTGATTCCGACGGCATTAAGGCGCTGGAAAAGCGCCTGCTCGCGCAGAATGCAAAGCATAAGGACTGGGAATGCACTGAGGAGTTGATGAAGCTGACCAAGAACGGCAAGGCACTGTATCTGCACTGCCTGCCCGCCGACATCACCGGCGTCTCCTGCGATGAAGGCGAGGTAGAGGCCAGCGTGTTTGACCGCTACCGCGACCCGCTCTATAAGGAAGCCTCCTTCAAGCCCTACATCATCGCGGCTATGATCTTTTTAGCCAAGGTGAAGGACCCGCAGAAAATGTTGAAGGCGCTGGAATCTAAGGGCAAAGAGCGTTGGAAAGGGAAGGCGTAAGCTCAATTTGCGATTCGTGATGTGTGATTCGCAATCAAATGATCACTCCCCGCCATATTGGCGGGGAGGGTGGGTT
>WRHG01000187.1 GCA_009783365.1 Clostridia bacterium
CAAAGCGGTGATGTCAACTTCATCGGCAGGTGTCACAGGCCGAAATTTTTCCACCCGCAATTGCAAGCGTCCATTGTATTCAAGGGTGGCGCCCCGTACTTTAATCACCGTTCCCACAGGCGGGGGAGGCATGTTGCCGTCCCAGACCTTGGCGCTTATCTCGCCGGTTTTATCCGCCAGGGTCATATCCAGGTATTTGGCGCCGTTTCCGCCGATTCGCTGTTCGCTCATGCTCACCAGCAGAAAGCCCTCAAAGCGATTGTCCTTGGTCAGGGTACTTACAGATTGCTGTTCTTCCATTGCTACACGCTCCAGTGGCATTATTCGTCCACGTACAGAGGCACGCGGGTACCGGGCGGATTTACATAGCGGGCAAACTCGGCTTGCCACTCCACGTGGATGGTGCCTACCGGGCCGTTGCGTTGTTTGGCGATATTAATTTCGCCCTCGCTGTCGTCCGGCTTTACGCCGTCCTCCGCCGTGGCGTAGTATCCCTGCCGGTGCAAAAACAGCACCACATCCGCGTCCTGCTCAATGCTGCCGGAATCCCTCAGATCACTAAGCATAGGTCGTTTATCCATGCGCGCGGCGGGGGCGCGGCTGAGCTGCGCGCAGGTTAAGACAGGCACTTTGAGTTCCAGAGCGATGGATTTTAGCTGCCGGCTGATCTCGCTCACCTCGAGCTGGCGGTTTTCTGTGCGGCGGTCCGTACCCATAAGCCCCAGGTAGTCGACGACGACCAGATCCAGCCCCTGTTCCAGCATCAGCCTTCGGCAGCGGCTGCGCAGCTGAGAAGGGGTGAGAGCAGGAGTGTCGTCGATGTAGATTGGATATCCGCTTAAAAAGTTGAGATAATCTCCCAACTTAATCCATTCCTCATCGCTGAGCATGCCGGTGCGTACCCGTTGCATATTGATATTGGCTGTAGAGCATAGAATACGCATGCCAATTTGTTCGCAGGGCATTTCCATACTGAAAATAGCCACGGTCTTTTTGGCTTTGATGGCGGCAAACTGGCTGATGCCAAGGGCGGCGGAGGTTTTGCCCATGGCTGGGCGCGCGCCGATTAAGACGAACTCTCCTTCATGCAGACCGGTTAACATCCGGTCCAGATCGTAAATACCCGTAGGCACGCCGGCCAGGCGGCCTTTTAAGCGGCTGAGTTCCTCAATTTTGTCAAAGGTTTGGCTAAGCACGGTGCTGAGGGGCTTCAAGGTATCGGCTCCGCCCCGTTTCATGGCGATGTCGAAAATGGCCCGCTCCGCCCCGTGCAGGATGGCGGAGAGCGGTTCCATCTGATTATAGCATTGCTCGGATATCCGCTGACAAGCCCCGATCAGTTTACGCAGAGTTGCTTTTTCCGCCACGATATCCACATAGGTGCGGGTGTTCGCGGTGGTAGGAACGAAGCGGAAAGCCTGCAGTAAGTAAGATGTACCCCCCGCGCCCTCAAGGGTTCCGCGGCGGGCAAGTTCATTGCCGACAGTCATCACGTCGATGGGGGATCCTACGATGTGCAAGGCCCTCATGGCATCGAATATCTCACGGTGCTCCGCGGAGTAAAAATCCCCTGCCTGCAGCGTTTCAAAAACAAGGGTTGCGGCGGCGGCATCTTGCAGCATGGCGCCAAGTACCGAACGCTCCGCGTCAATGTTGCTGGGCGGCAGCGCCCGTTGAAAGTCCTGGGTTTCCACGGCTTCCCTCCTGTTTACTTCGCCACAGCCTCCACATGCACCGTCATGGATGTGGTGACGCCGCTGTATATCCATACCTCAATCTCTACATCCCCGGCTTGGCGTATGGCTTCGCATCCGATTCTACGCTTATCCACCTCAACGCCGTGCTGCTCTTTAAGCGCGTCGGCGATTTCCTGGCTGGTAACGCTGCCGTAGAGCCGGCCTTTTTCCCCGCCGCGAGCTTTCACATGGATCACCTTGCCCCGCAGGGTGGCTGCCTTCATCATGGCTTCTTCCCGGCGTTCCTGTTCCAGCTTCTGTTCTTGGGCGCGCTTGCGCTCCACTTCCTTTATCGCGGCAGGGGTAGCCTCCATGGCCCATTTGCGAGGAAACAGGAAGTTGCGCGCATAACCGTCCGATACATTGACGATTTCACCCTTTTTTCCGGTTCCCTTCATGTCCGTGAGTAAGATGACTTTCATGACGATGATTCCTCCTCCTGATAAGATGGCACAATGGCACGCAGGTTCAGGAACTGATCCGCGAGACCCAGCATGAACAACAGGGTGGGAAACGTCAGGTAGAGAACAACGGCCAGTATAGCTGCCAGCTTGAGGCGGGAAGAGCGCTTTGCGCCGATATAGTGCACCACTACCGCGGCGCCCAGCAGCTGATACACGGAGGAAAAAGCGGCCGTCATCAAGCTGCTCATCAGGGCGGGAACAGGTCCCTCCATGAGGCCCAGCGCAAAGGAGCCTACGACCAGCAGCAAGATATGCCCGCGAAATGCCGGGGGTAACCTCAGAGTCCGAAAGGAGGGATAAGGCGATACCTGCCGGTTTGCTTCCCGGTCCTTGGCGCAGGATACTGGAGAGGTGGCGCTGGAGGATTGCTTGTTTCGATCCCGCAGGGTTCGCAGGACAGTGAAAAGGGACACAGCCAGGCTGCATTGCACTACCAGTGATGGGATGCCTTGCCGGAATAGGCTTTCCAGCTGGAAGCGCAGGGCATTGAGCAGTTCTATCCGCAGATGTGGGTCCAGCAGGACGAGGTTTCCCAAACGGAAACCGGTGACGTTCTGAGATTGGGCGGGTAAGGCCAAAAGTCCCACGCGGACCATTTGCATCAGTACATTTCCGGAATTGGACAGCTGGGAAATGCTTTCGACTGTTTTCTCGGCCAGATCCGGGAAGAGATCGCCGCCAAGCAATATCCCGAGACGTAACCACCATAACGCCTGAGTACCCAATAAAATGAGGCAAAGAAGCAGAAAGATAGATGTTACGGGTACGCGGCTAAAGCGGTTGAGCCGGATTACCCCTATGCACAGGTAGGCGCATGGCAACAGCAGCAAGCAAAGCGAAAAGTCCGTCCCGGCCAGCAACATACCCGTACAGGGCGCCAGGGGCAGCAGCAGGCGAAAGAACAAGCTCCGCGGCGCTCGGACAGGGCATATCAGCAGCGGCATGAAAAATGCCATCGGTACCGACAGGAGCGGGATAAGCAGTACGCAGCCCAGCAGCAAAGCGATATAAACAAACTGTATGCCCCATTGTTTCCATGGGCTGCTGGCCTCGGCAAAGTGCATGAAAGCTCCTTTCGAAAGAAGGAAGAAATGGATGATGATGTTTTTATCATAGCATAAATGGGTGTTTTGTCAATCTTGAAAGGGATGCCGAGCCGTGCTATACTACACACGCTTACCATTCAGAGAGAGGATTGCCGCCATGAACCGCACTCTTCGGGCCAACCTGCTGCTGCTGCTGACCGCGTTTATTTGGGGGGTGTCCTTTGTTGCCCAGGATGTGGCCTTAAACAGCCTGCCGCCCCTTGCTTTCAACGGGATCCGCATGGCTGTGGCAGGGCTGGTTATGCTCCCGTGCATCTCCTTTTTGGATCGCCGCAACAGGGCTTCCGTACCCTCAAGCGAAAAAAGCGAGCCCGCCCGCCCATCAAAAGCAGCGCGTCGCCCCCTTTTCATAGGCGGTTTGTGCTGCGGCATCGCGCTGTTTGGCGGAACCGGCCTTCAAGTGCTGGGAATCCGGGAATCCACCCCCGGCAAGGCCGGGTTCATCACCACGCTATACATTGTGCTGGTCCCCTTGACGGGGCTGCTGCGGCGCAGGCGGATCAGGCCTTCCCTATGGCTGGCAGTGGCTCTCTCCGTTGCCGGCCTGTCGCTGCTCTGCCTTACCGATACCCTGACCGTCGGCATGGGGGATCAATACCTTCTCTTGGGAGCGCTGTGCTTTGCGGCCCATATCC
>WRHG01000188.1 GCA_009783365.1 Clostridia bacterium
GGCGTTACGCTGGAAGACGTATACGGCAAAAAAATTAAACCGTTGGCGGAAAAAGGCTTGCTCATTCTGGCGGACGGCGCGTTAAAACTCACCCGACGGGGCATGGAAGTGCAAAACGCGGTCTTGACGGAGCTGATGTAACTTGACGAAACCCGAGCGCTGAGTTACAATGCTATTGACAAATGAATAGCGTGCGCGGTTGCATGTAAGTGCGACGCCTATAAGGCGTCATGGGAATGCGGATGTAAATTCCGGGCTATCCCAGTAACCGTGAAACGGACGAACGGGCATATGCCACTGTGGATAACGGGAAGGCGCCCAAGTAGGATGAAGTCAAGCCGGGAGACCTGGCCGCGCATGGACGCTTCTGGGATTGAGATCTGCTATACATAGACAGCATTGAGCCTATTAAAGCTGTCTCTCTCCGGGAGGGATAGCTTTTTTGCTCCTCTCAACCTGTTCATTTGAATCATTTGAAAGGGGTCATACCATGAAACCATCCAAAATCGTATCCCTGTTGCTCGCGATCGCGCTGCTGCTTGTTCAACTGGCTGCGGCGGCATCCCCGGTATCCGTCACCGATATGAAAGACCGGGTCATTCAACTGGACGCGCCGGCGGCGCGTATCGTAGCGCTGACGGCGTCCGATTGCGAAATCCTCTTTGCGCTGGGCGCAGGGGAAACGCTGGTGGGGCGCGGCGCGTACTGCGATTATCCGCCGGAGATTCTGGGCATTCCCGTGGTGCAGTCCGGCATGGAGACCAACATCGAACAGATTGTGGCGCTTGAACCGCAAGCGGTGATCATGAGTACGATGTCGCAAACGCCTGAGCAAGCCGCCGCGCTGGAAGCGGCCGGTATCACTGTAGTGGCCAGCGAGGCTAATGACATCGCAGGCGTATACGAGGCCGCCAGGCTGATCGGCGCGGTGACAGGCAGAACGGAAGAAGCGGAAACATTGATTCAATCCATGCAGCTGTCTTTCGCGCAAATCGCAGACAGGGCCGCGGGCCAGGGTTCCAAGACCGTATACTTTGAAGTTTCTCCTTTGCAATGGGGGCTTTGGACCGCCGGAAACGGAACCTTTATGAACGAGCTTGCGGCGATGCTGGGGCTTTTGAATGTGTTTGACGACTTACAGGGCTGGGGCGAAATATCTCAGGAGCAGGTTATTGAACGCGATCCGGATTACATTGTGACAATCGCCATGTATTTTGGCGAAGGGCCCACGCCGGAGGAAGAAATCCTCAGCCGGGAAGGCTGGCAGGATATGAGGGCCCTCAAGGACGGAAACATCTTGAATATTGATTCCGACGCGATCTCCCGGCCCGGCCCCCGGCTGGCGGATGCGGCGGAGATACTGTACCAATTCGTATATAAGCCTAAAGACAGCCTTTCCGCTGAATAACCGCTCAAGAAGATCAGATGGAAAAACGACGCGAAGGTTTCCGCTGGCACGCGTATGTTCTGTTTATATTGTCCGCGCTTGCGGCCATGCTGCTTTGCATATGCGTCGGCAGCGTTAATATCCCTTTGGGCGAAACGCTAACCGCAGTGTGGAACACGGTATGGGGATTGCCTGTCCCCGCCGGTGTATCCAGATCCGTCATCGTATTCGTACGCTTGCCCAGGGTGTTATGCGTCGCGCTTTCGGGCGCGGCGCTCTCCCTGTGCGGCGCGGCCATGCAAGGTCTGCTCCGCAACCCTCTGGCGGACGGCTCGACACTCGGCGTTACCTCCGGGGCATCGCTGGGGGCGATCCTCGCCATCGCGTTTGGCATCAGCCTTCCCGGCGCCCGTTTTGCAGGCACAATGGGTATGGCGATTGTTTTCGCCTTTTTGTCTCTTCTGTTTATCCTGTCTCTCGCTTATCGGCTGGATCATTCCCTGGCAACGCACACCATTATTCTGATCGGCGTTATTTTTACCATGTTTATCCACAGCATCATCAGCCTGATTATCACATTCGCAGGCGAAAGAGTGAAGAATATCATGTTTTGGACTATGGGCTCGTTAGCGGGGAGTAATTATCAGCAGGCTCTGGCACTGCTGATTACATTGATTGGTTGCGGGACAGGGTTGCTGCTGCACGCCGGAGAGCTGAACGCTTTTGCCGTAAGTGAAGACAACGCGCGCCACATAGGCGTGGATGTAAAGCGTGTTAAACTGCGCGTCCTCGTCTATGCGTCCATCCTGATCGGCGTATGTGTGTCCGTCGGCGGAACCATCGGTTTTGTCGGCTTGGTAACACCCCATATCCTCCGCATGATAGTAGGCCCTAATCACAAACGCTTGCTGCCGGCGAGTCTCTTTAGCGGAGCCATCTTCCTGATGCTGGCGGATCTTATAGGCCGCGTCCTGCTAAGCCCTTTGGAAATACCGATCGGCGTCATCACTTCCTTTATCGGTTCGGTTGTTTTTGTGTATATATTCTATACGACAAGAAAGGCGGGATAAACCCTGCTCTCTGTTCGGCAACTGACGGTTCAATACGGCGATCATACCGTGCTTGACAATATCAGCTTTACCCTTGAAGAAGGGCAGTGGCTGATGATTGCCGGCCCGAACGGCGCGGGAAAATCCACGTTGATCCACGCCGTATCCAAAGGCGTCCCCTATCAAGGCCGGATCGTTTATGAAGGATGCGATCTGAAGGCCATACGCCCTCTCTCTTTGGCCAGGAAGCTGGGCGTGCTCTCGCAAAATCACCCGGTAGGGTATGCCTTTGCGGTGGAAGAAGTGGTTAATCTGGGCCGGTACGCCCATCGGAAAGGCCGCATGTCTTTTACGGATGAACAGGGGGAAGCGAAAGTACACGCCGCGCTTGAAATGACGGGATTGCTGCCTTTGCGCTCCGCGTCAGTCCTGACGCTGTCCGGCGGCGAACTTCAACGCGTATTCCTGGCGCAGGTTTTTGCGCAGGACCCCCCGCTGATACTGCTGGACGAACCCATCAACCACTTGGATCTGGCGTATCAAAAGCAGATCCTCGAACTGGTCTCCGCTTGGGTCAAGCAACCCGGCAGAGCCGCCGTTTGCGTCGTACATGATATCAGCATGGCGCGGGTTTTCGGCACGCACGCCATGCTGCTTCATCAGGGAAAGCTTGTGGCTTACGGCGGCAACCGGGAGGTTCTGTCTAAGGAAAACCTGGAAGCCGTATATACGATGGATGTGCAGGGCTGGATGCGCACCCTGCTGGATCAGTGGAACGGATAATGCATGCTTACGCTTTTTTCATGTCTTGAAGCGTCTTCTTCCCTAACCATGAAACGGCATTTTGCATATTACCCCGTAAAGGAGTATCATATGACCGGGAGATGCAGGGGGAGGATGACATGATGCTGCTAAAACGGCTGCCCGCGGCAGTTTTATTCGGGATATTGCTTTTCTGCTCCGCGAGGGCGGAAACCGCACGCGTGGATGTCGTCGGAATCGTGACGGACGGCAACGCGCTCGTTTTTACGGTTCAAGTCAGCGCCGTATCTGACGAGCAGGATCTCTACGGCTCCCTCGATACGGTATATGTTAACGGCAGGGAGGCGGAAACCGTCAAGTCAACGGCTCCTACCTACGGGTTCTTGACCGATCCGCAAATCTATACCGTTACGCTCGATATCTCCGCCATACCGCCCGCATTAGATTACAATGTAGCGGCGACCTATACCGTATTACGCCCCAATCAACCCATTCGCCTGATAGACGATATCATAACGGATGATTTTGATACATACCGCGAAACCGTTTCAAACCTGAATGATCAGGGTTATGTAGTCGCAACACGGAGCGGCGACATCCTGCTGGCGCAAGGCACATATGAAACAGATTGGCTGATCTCGGGCAGACTGGAAGAATCCGGAAAGATGACTGTGATAGATACGATTCCGATACTGTTCACGGCAACGGTCGGTGATATCGCTGTGATCGAAGCGCACGGCA
>WRHG01000189.1 GCA_009783365.1 Clostridia bacterium
GGCGTCTGCGAAATGCTGGCCCCCCTGGCCGCCCCCGCCTATATCGAACGGGTGAGCCTTAGCAGCGTTCCCCATATCAAAAAGGCCAGGGCCGCCGTCCGCAAGGCTTTCGAACTCCAAATGGCCGGCGCGGGCTTCACCCTTGTGGAGGTCCTTTCCACCTGTCCCACCAACTGGGGCATGACGCCTCAGGAGGCCCTGGACTGGGTGCAAACCCACATGATACCCCGGTACCCCCTGGGCGTGTATAAGGATCTTACGGAAAGGGGGCAATAACATGGAACTGCAGCTTTTAATCGCCGGCTTCGGCGGGCAGGGAGTGCTGCTCCTGGGCTCCCTGCTGGCCAAGGCCGCTATGACCGAAGGCCGTGAGGTAAGCTGGATACCCAGTTATGGCCCGGAGATGCGCGGCGGCGAGGCCCACTGCGCCGTGGTGATCAGCGACGAACCCATCGGCAGCCCGCTGGTCACCGAGCCCGGCGTTCTGGTAGCCATGAACAGGCCCGGCCTGGTAAAGTTCATGCCCGCCATACCCGCCGGCGGCCTGCTCCTCCACAATGCCTCCCTAACCCAAGGCGTCCCCATCCGGCACGACATCCGCGCCATACCCGTTCCCTGCAACGACCTGGCCGAAACCCTGCATAACAGCCGCGTTGCCAACATGGTCATGCTCGGCGCTCTTCAGGCCGCCACCGGCCTGGTGAGCGACCGCGCCCTCACCGCCGCCCTCGCGGACTGGCTGGGCGACGGCGAAAAAGCCCGCCTCAACGAGGAGGCCCTTCTGTTAGGGCGGAACGCGGCAAACCGGCGCTGATGCCGGCAGCAGCAAAGCGGATCAATTTCGCGGCGGCGCCTCCGCCCATGTATCCATCCAGCCTATTGCTTCTATTTTAGCGGCCAATGACTCTGAATAGGGTTCGGACGCTTCATGCTTTCGTATTTCCGCCGCCTCTTCCTGCGTAAACGCGGCTCCTTGTGGGGCAGGCTGTTACACGGGCCTTACGGTGATTACAGGCGTCCGTGCGCCCGGCGGGACAAGATCCCGGGGCGCATCCGCCGGTCAGTCCCTGGCTTTTTCTTCAACCGCTTTCCGCACCATCCCGACCGCATCTTCATATCCCATCGTCCCGACGTTTTCACCCTTGCGCTTCCGTACGGTCACGGTCCGCTCCTCACACTCCCGGTCTCCGATCACAAACAGGAAGGGGATCTTCTCCAACTGGGCCTCCCGCACCTTAAAGCCGATCTTCTCGTTGCGGAGGTCTTTTTCCGCCCGCAGTCCCTCCCGGCGCAGGGCGTCCTCCACCTGGCCGGCAAAGGCGTCCGCCCGGTCCGTGATGGTCAAAATGCGAACCTGGACAGGGCTTAGCCAGGCGGGCAAGGCGCCGGCGTATTTTTCCAGCAGAAGCGCCAGCGTCCGTTCATAGCAGCCGATGGAGGTACGGTGGATCACGATGGGGAACTTCTTTTCACCGTCCCGGTCGGTGTAGAGCATGCCAAAGCGCTGGGCCAGCTGAAAGTCGATCTGGATGGTGATGAGGGTGTCTTCCTTGCCGTGGACGTTCTTGATCTGGATATCCAGCTTGGGGCCGTAGAAGGCCGCTTCGCCGTCCGCCTCCACGTAGGGCACGCGCAGATCGTCCAGGATTTTCCGCATCATGGCCTGGCTGTTTTCCCAGCCCTCCGGGTCGCCGATATACTTTTCCCGGTTGTGCTCGTCCCACTTGCTGAAACGGTAGCTCACGTCCTCCGAGAATCCCAGGAGCTCCAGCAGGTACTGGGCCAGCTCCAGGCAGCCGCGGAACTCGCTTTCCACCTGCTCGGGCAGGCAGGCGATATGACCCTCGCTGATGGTGAACTGGCGCACCCGGATCAGTCCGTGCATCTCGCCGCTGCTTTCGTTGCGAAACAGGGTGCTGGTCTCCCCCAAGCGCATGGGCAGGTCCCGGTAGCTGCGGGTCCGGTTCAAATACACCTGAAACTGAAAGGGGCAGGTCATGGGCCGCAGGGCAAACACCTCGGAGGCGGCCTCATCGTTTTCAGCCTCCTCCGGCCCGTCCCCCATGATGAACATGCCGTCCCGGTAGTGGTCCCAGTGACCGCTGATCTTATACAGGTCCCGCTTGGCCATAAAGGGGGTTTTGGTAAGCAAGTACCCCCGGCGCTCCTCCTCGTCCTCCACAAAGCGCTCCAGAATCTGGATCACCTTAGCGCCTTTGGGCATCAGGATGGGCAGCCCCTGGCCGATATAGTCGACGGTGGTGAAGTATTCCAGCTCCCGGCCGATCCGGTTGTGATCGCGGCGCTTGGCCTCCTCCAACTGTTCCAGATGGGCCTCCAGCTCCTCCCGGGTAGGGAAAGCCGTTCCGTAGACGCGCCGGAGCATCTTGTTCTTTTCGCTGCCCCGCCAGTACGCCCCGGCCAGCTGGGTGAGCCTCATGGCCTTTATCACGCTCACATCGGGCACGTGAGGTCCCGCGCACAGATCCACAAAATCCTCCATCTGGTAGAAGGAGAGAGGCTCGTCCTCGGGCAGGTCGCGGATCAGTTCTGCTTTGTAAGGTTCGCCCAGGGCCTCCATCCTGGCGACGGCTTCCTCCCGGCCCAGGACGAGGCGCTTTGGCCGGATGCCCTTCCTGGCCAGGCGGTACATCTCCTTTTCAATCTTTTGAAGTTCCTCCGCCGTAAAGGCTTCCTCCCGGTCAAAGTCATAGTAAAAGCCGTTTTCGATAGCCGGGCCGATGGCCAGCTTCGTTTCGGGAAACAGCGTCTTCACCGCCATGGCCAGCAGGTGGCTGGCGCTGTGGAAAAACACCTTTCGCCCTTCTTCATCCGTAAAGGTCAAGGGCGTGACGGCCCGGGACGCCTCAACGGGCGCGAAGAGATCCCGGATGCTTCCGTCCTCCAGCCTCACGGCCAGATACTTCCTGCATTCCTCCGGGCGGTTGTCCTTCAGCCAGTTCCCCACGCTGCTTCCCTCAGGGATCTGGTGTTTTTCTCCGAAGATGGTCAGTTCCATGGCAGATTCCTCCTTCCAAATGGGTGATTCCGTAAGGGGGACGTATCACCCTTGCGAACAAAAACCGCCCCCGCATCTGCGGGGACGGACGAAAGTTCGTTCGCGGTTCCACCCTGCTTCAAAACCCGCGCCATGCGGGTTTCCGCTCATTGCGGCGCTGTATCGCTCGCCCTGCGCTCCATCGGCGGGCGGTGTCCCTCGCGTCGCCCGGTCCGCCGTTTTCAGCCACTGGCGGCGGTCTCTATGGCCGGGCCTTCACGGGGCGCGTCCCGCGTCCTCTGGAAGTCAGGGGTAGAATAGCATGCTCAGGAGAGGATGTCAAGGACAATGTTCCCGTTCTCCGTTCCCCTCCCCGGCCCGACGCATCTGACAGAAAATTGCATTGCTCCCACTTTCTGTTATAATGGTAAAAACCGCGGTACGAGCGGCGCCGAACATGCCGCCTACGCGCCAAACAGGAGGATACCGGCATGAAGCGAAATCTAACGCTGGATCGTTTGCGGGGTATGGCAGTCATCCTCATGGTCGCCGGAAATTCCCTGATGGACGCGCCCGACGCGCCCGGTTTTGCCCAGCACACGCCGGATATCGGGCTGTCCTTTGCCGACACCGTGGCCCCCCTCTTTTTATTCGCCATCGCCGTAAGCTATCGCCAACAGTTCACAAGGCTATATGCCGCTTTCAAGATGAAGGCGTACATGCATTACGCGTACAGGTATCTTGCCCTCATCGGCCTGGGCACCGTCTTCAGCGCCGGCGGCGGTCTTGTGTCGCAGTATACGTCATGGGGCGTTTTACAGGCAATCGGTATCGCGGGCCTATTGACCCTGCTGGTCATCCCATTTTCCACCGGCATACGGGCGGCGGCGGGCCTCGGCTTGCTTGCCGCGTATCAATACGCC
>WRHG01000190.1 GCA_009783365.1 Clostridia bacterium
TTCAGGCTGTAGGGCCGAAAGAAGCCTTGCAGCATCCCACATGGGTCATGGGCAAAAAGGTCACCGTGGACAGCGCTACGATGATGAATAAGGGGCTGGAAGTCATCGAAGCCCATTGGCTATTTCAAGTACCGGTGACCAGGATACAGGTAGTGGTACATCCCCAGAGCATCATCCACTCGATGGTGGAATTCGTCGACGGCGCGATCATGGCGCAGATGGGCATACCCGACATGCGCCAACCGATCCAGACTGCCCTGACCTGGCCGCGCAGGATGAAAAGCTGCAGCAGTTATTTAGATCTGATGGAAAACCGCGAACTGACGTTCGAGGAGCCGGATTATGGGAATTTTCCGTGCCTGCGGATTGCGTATGACGCAATGAAAGCCGGGGGGACGATGCCCGCCCTGATGAATGGGGCGAATGAGGGGGCGGTTGAGGCATTCCTCGCCGGGAAGATCAAATTCCAGGATATCCCCGTCGTCATACGGCAAGCAATGGACGCCCATCAGTCGGTGGAAAAGCCAAAGCTGTCCGATGTTCTTGCGGCAAACGAAGAGGGCAAAAGCATGGCGCTGAAGGGCAGCTGAATCAACGCGCGCTCCAGCCGCCCACACAATTTAAGGCGAAGAAGCGCGTGGGTGGGGACGGCTTGGTCAGGTGATTTGCAGGCTTAGCCGCAGATCGGGAGGGTAGAGTTGGCGGAAGTTATCAAGGCTATCGTTTTCGGGATCATCCAGGGGATCACAGAATGGCTCCCCATCAGCAGCACGGGGCATATGATATTGCTGGATGAGGTAATGCCGCTCCAAATGGATGTGGCTTTTGTAGATTCGTTTTTCGTGATTATCCAGTCCAGCTCCATCCTGGCTGTCCTGATCCTTTTTTTCAATAAGCTCTGGCCATTTGGCTCAGGGAAAAACAATAAAGATAAACGGGGCGTATGGGCGCTTTGGTCCAAAATTGTCGTCGCTGCATTGCCCGCGGGCGTGATGGGGATCCTCTTTGACGACCTCATCGACCAGTACCTCTACAGGAGCCAGGTAGTTGCCCTGGCCTTGGTCTTGTACGGCGTCCTGTTTCTGATCATTGAAGAGAAGAGCAAGAAACCGAGCATAACGAAGTTAGAGGAGATCAACTACCGAACCGCATTCATGATCGGGGCGTTTCAAGTCCTAGCCCTTGTGCCCGGCACCTCCCGGTCCGGGGCGACGATTCTGGGCGCGGTCTTGCTGGGTTGCAGCAGGACGATAGCCGCAGAATTCTCCTTTATCCTGGCGATCCCGGTCATGGCGGGGGCGAGCCTGCTCAAGCTGGTCAAAGCCGGATTTGCGTTTGAAGCATTGGAATGGATGGTACTCATTGCAGGCTGCCTGACAGCCTTTGTCGTGTCGATGGCCTCGGTCAAGTTCCTTTTGGCTTATGTGCGGCGTCGGGGGTTCAAGGCCTTTGGCTATTATCGGATTCTGTTGGGCTTTGTGGTGATTCTGTATTTCTGGCTATCCGGTAGGGCCCTGGCATGACGGACGAATGCCGGATGCGCCTATGCCGACATGGCAATGGAGTATCTTCGGCATACATTTCGCATTTGCGCAATTCAGTTTTTGGACAGATCAGCCCTGTGTGGTAGAATAGGGGCAAATCATTACGGCAAAGGATGGTCATGATCATGAAAAGAATCTTATCCCTTTCTCTTGTTTTGCTCATGTTCCTCAGCGTTATGACGGCTTGCGGTTCCGGCGGGAGCCAAAGTCAAAGTCAAAACCAGAGCCAGAGCCAGGGCCAAAGCGCAAGCCAGCCGGCGAGGGTACTCCGTGTCGGGATGGAATGTGCATACGCGCCGTATAACTGGGCTCAGCCAACGAACGAGCACGGGGCGGTCCCCATCAAGGACAGTAACGATTTTGCCTATGGCTATGATGTGATGATGGCAAAATATCTCACGGAAAAGCTGGGCTGGGGCCTGGAGATCCACCAGATGGATTGGGATAGCTTGCCTGCGGCGGTGATCGCGGGGACGATAGACTGCGCCATAGCCGGTCAGTCCATCACGGACGACAGGAAGGTGACCCTAGACTTCACGGAGCCTTACTACTACGCTTCCATTGTCTCCCTGGTCATGGGGAATTCCTCCTATGCCGCAGCCACAGGCGTCTCCGGGCTGGCAGGGGCTTCGGGCACTTCCCAGCTCAATACAGTCTGGTACGATGTATGCCTCCCCCAGATCGACGGAGCGAATATCCTGCCTGCCATGGACAGCGCGCCGGCAATGCTGGCTGCCCTCACCTCAGGCAAATGCGACCTGGTGGTCACCGATATGCCCACGGCCCAGGCCGCGGTGTCGGTATACCCGGAGCTGAAGCTGCTGGACTTCACCGGCGCCCAGGACAACTATCAGGTATCCGAACAGGAGATCAATATCGGTATCTCCCTGAAGAAAGGGGCGCCGGATCTGCTTAACGCCCTCAACAGCGCACTTTCTGGCTTGAGCGTAGCGGATTTCGACCGGATGATGAATGACGCGATCAAGGTGCAGCCATTATCCACCGAGGACTAAAGCATGAGCAATCCGGCTAGCTTTGCCGATTGGATCAGATATATCATCAACCGCTCAGGCGCATCCATGCTCCAAGGCGCAGGGAATACGCTGCTGATTGCTTTTGTCTCCACAGCCATCGGCTGCCTGATCGGCTTGGTCATCGGGATCATCCAAACCATTCCTCTTGAAAAGAGCGATCACCCGGCGAAACGGGGCGCGCTTCATCTTGTGCGTCTCGTCCTCAATGTCTATATCGAAGTATTCCGCGGGACGCCCATGATGGCACAGGCGTTTTTTATCTACTTCGGGTCTTCTATCACGGGTACGGCGGTCTGGCTGTTCTTCTTTAGGCACATTTTTGTCTATGTCGTGAATACGGGCGTGGGCTATTTCATGGATAAGGGTTTTAAGGTTTTGTAGGTCGCTCATGCCCTCGTTTATGGCGATACGCTTTTCTTCAAAGTGGAAATATCCCTTTGCACCCGTTTTAATTTTTTCAAAGTCCACGGGAACGGGTGATACTTTTTCTACTGCGGCGAAAAAGTCCTTGTATTGCTCCACGCTCCCGGTCAATTCGCTAACGCCAAGTTGGGGTAAGGGTTCGCCGTCTGTTTGCGATACGTCAAAGACTGAAACGACCTTAAATGCGGGTATGGTAACTTCCTGTTCCTCTTTTACACGCTTACCGTCTGTACCAATAACGGGTTTGCCGTTGCCGTCCAGTTTGTCAACTTCCTGTTTGGCTTTGAAAGGTGCAGGGGCAAAGATTTTAATGCCTTTTTCGCCTTTTTGTACTTGCCGCTTAAAATCTTTTTGCCAAGCGTTAAACCCGGCAACGTGGGTAGCGTTTGGTTTTTGCAGGGCGATTAAAAGGCTGTTGTTAAAACTGTAATTGTGGAATTTTGATAGGGTATTGAGATAGTCTTTATACTGCCCACTTTCAAAAATGCCTTTAATGCCGTTTTCCAACTTGTCCGTAATTTCTTTGAGTTTGTCGCGTGGGTTGTCTGCGGTGAGGACGAACGGGGCGGCTACTATCGCGGCCGCCGGGGTGGTGCTTGGCTCATTAGTGGGTTGGGGTTCTGGTTTGGGTGCTGTGGGTTCTGCTATAGTTGGGGTTGTGGGTTGTGATTGTTCCGTGGGCGTTGTTGGAGTAGCGGCGGCGGTCTGCTGTTGGGTCTGCGGCTCTGCGGCGGCAGTATTGGCGGCGTGTTCCTGTGCCTTTGGTTCTTCACCTGCCACGGTATAGCCCGGTAGCAACTGCCCGTTTACTTTGAAATGCGGTGCAAATTCTTTAGGAATAGGCGGCGATATTTCCGTAAATAAATGCTCGTATGCCTTTATCCGTCCGGCAAGGTATTTATCC
>WRHG01000191.1 GCA_009783365.1 Clostridia bacterium
ACTGGACACGCTGTACTACGGCGTCGGGATGCCCTACGCGATGGCGTTTGCCAACGAGATCGTTACGAAAGGCGTTTGCGTGTTCCGCATGTGCGGCGGCGATGTCAAAAAGACGCTGATCACGGCCGTTAATCTGGGCCGGGATACCGATTGCGCCGCCGCCGTGGCCGGCGGATTGGCGGGCGCGCTGGGCGGTTCCGCCGACGTTCCCGCAGAGTGGATAGAACAGGTGGATAAAGCGACGGCCGAACATCGTTTTACGAACAGCAAACGCACACTGCGGGAAAACGCGGACGGGCTCTACGAGGCATTCCGGGCAAAGCTCGCGTCTTACCGCCGTTACGCGGCGGAAATGGATATACAATAGGAGGGGACGGATATGAGCGTAACGCTAAGGGATAAATTCTACGGTTGCATCTGCGGCGCCCACATCGGTTCATCCATGGGCGCCATCGTGGAAGGATGGTCTTACCGGAAAGTCGTGGAAACATATGGCGTGCTGGATCAGCTTGTGCCGTACGGCCGCTACATGGACGGCGAAGTCAAGCAGGCCGGAAGCACGGAAGACGGCGTGGATCGTCAGAAAATGATGATCACGGCGATTATCGAAAAGGGCGGCCGCGTGAACGCGGAGGACGTACGCAGGATATGGAAGCGGGACTTCGATCCTGACGCGCCCGGCAATATCAGCGAACCCTTCGAAGGCGAACTGATGAAGATCGCCCGTACGCGTGTGCCCGCGCGCGACCTGGGGCGTTTCTGCGATTACGCGGGCTTGAACAGTTTCTCCAGGGCCTGTCACCCGCTCGGGCTGATCAACGCCGGGGATATTCAAGGTGCGATTCAAGATGTGATGGAAGTCGGGCAGCTCTACCAGACCGCCAACAGCCGCGGCTTAAAATGGGCATGCGTCACCGCTGTGTCGATCGCCGCGGCCACCAAGCCCGGCGCGACGGTGGACAGCGTGCTTCAGGCGATCTTCGACCATCTGGATGAACGTGCGCATGTCGAAGGCCGCGACGACGGCTGGTACGGGGATTATGCCGGCATCAACCTCGTGGACGAAATCAAAGGCGCGCTGGAATATACCAAGTCCTGCCGGGATTTTAAGGATATGCGGGAGGCATTCGACCCCTATTACAACGGATACGGAATGCCTTACAACATCAGCTACGCCAACGAGGTGGTCACCAAAGGCGTGTGCGTGTTTAAGATGACTAACGCCAATCTGAAAGACGCGATCATCGCCGCGTCCAATCTGGGCCGGGACACCGACTGCATCGCCGCCGTCGCGGGCGGCCTGGCGGGCGCCTTGGACGGAACGCGCCACTTGCCGCCCGAATGGATCGCTCAGGTGGACGCGGCGACCGCCGTCCTGCGTTACACCAATAACCGCCGCACGATGCGCGAGCACGCGGACGGCCTCTACGACGCCTTCAAGAAGCGCCTGCGTGACATGCGCGTTTACGCGGACATCATGAGCGAAGCGTAATCAATAATAAATCAAGGAGGGAACACCATGACCAAGAGAATCCTTTCACTGGTACTGGCAGCGATACTGCTGGCTGTCGTCCCCGCCGCGCTGGCGGAGGATCCGCTCACGGTTTATTACACGAAGGGCGGCTTTGAGGCGCCGCCGGAAAACGACACGATCAAAGCGGAAATCACACGGGCGACCGGTATAGACTTCGAGTACATCTCACCGGCTAATTACGCCGATCAGATGTGGCTCTTGCTGACCGAAAACCCCTCAGAGTGGCCGGACATCGTATCGTTCGTCACCCCGACCGACCCGTTCCGTTTCTGGGACGAGGGCGCCCTGATGGACCTGACCCCCTATCTGGAACTGATGCCCGCCATCAACGAACTGATCCCGCAGCGTGCAATGGATTTCTACAAAGTGGACGGCAAACAAATCGCCATCCCGAAGTGGACGACCACCAAGCGCTACAACCTCGTGATGCGCGAAGACTGGCTGGACCGCCTGAACCTGGAGATCCCCACGACTCTCGAAGAGTTCCATGACGTCGCCTGGGCTTTCACCTACGACGATCCGGACGGCAACGGCGAGAACGATACCTACGGTATCAGCGGCCTGGGCCTGGACGCCTTTGACTGGGTGTTCGGCGCGTTCGGCGTGATTATGGGCGAGACGAACTGGAACGCCCCGGACACGCACTGCAATATCTACTTTAAGGACATCGACGGCGAACTGGTCCCCATGGCGACGCTGCCGGAGATGAAGGAAGCGCTGACGCTGCTCGCCTCCTGGTTCGCGGACGGCATCATCGATCCGGACTTCGCGGCCCACACGAACGGCGTCTGGCAGGATAAAGCGGAAGCCAGCCGTTTCGGCATCACGACCCACTGGTGGAACTGGGAAGCGCAGCGCGAAGTGGCGATCCGCAACACCGTGCCGGAAGCCTCTTTAATCCGCGTCGCGCCGCCAATCGGGCCGACCGGCATGTCCGGCCTGCGCGCGGTGCCCGAAGTGGTATGCGCCATCGGCGTGATGGCCAACTCGAAACGCGCCGAAGACGCCGCCAAGTTTATGGATTATCTCCATACCGAGGAAGGCATGCTCACCTCCTACACCGGCGTGGAAGGATTGCATTGGGAAATCGTGGACGGCAAGTACTTAACCACACCGCAGTTCGACGAGGATAACAAGTGGATTCAGTGGTACTTCCTCTTCGAAAACGAGCAACCCCTCTACAAGGTGGAAACCTATCTGGCGCCCTCCCGCCGCGGCGCGCTGGAGTGGAATGTGATCCGTGACGACGCGGACGGCATCACCTGTCAGGCGCGGCTGGACTATCGGGGCGATCTGACGGCCCTGTGCGCGGAGACCTTCACCAAGATGATCATGGGCACGAAACCGCTGGACGACTTCGACGCCTTCGTGGCGGAGTTCATGGCCAAAGGCGGTCAGGAGTGGACCGACCAGGTTAACGAACAGTATAAGAAATAAGCGGATCAAACGGCTAGGGAGGAGGGGCTTCCCCTCCTCCCTCTTTTATCATAAGGAGGAAGCTTGCATGAGCGTCACGCTTCGGGATAAATTTTTCGGCTGCATCTGCGGCGCGCACATCGGCTCTGCAATGGGCGCGGTGGTGGAAGGATGGATGCACGAACGGACAGAAGAGGTCTTTGGAACACTGGATAAACTGGTAGCGTATGAGCATTACAATAACGGCTGGCTGCGCGCGGCAGGCACGACGGAAGACGGCATAGACCGTCAGAAGCTGATGATCACCGCCATCATGGAAAAAGGCGGGCGCATTACGGCGGAGGACTTGCGTAAAATATGGATACGCGACATCAACCCGCTCGCGCCGGGCGGCATCGCCGAACCCTTCGAAGGAGAGCTTCTGAAGATATCCCGATCCAAAATTCCCGCGCGGGATATCGGCCGTTATTGCGACTATAACAATCTGGTCTCATTCGCGCGTTCCTGTCATCCTATCGGGATGATCAACGCGGGAGATATTCCCAATGCCATCGAAGATGTGATGGAAGTCGGGCAGATTTATCACTACACCAACAGCCGGGCGCTGCGCTGGGCCTGCGTGACGGCGGTCGGCATCGCTTCCGCGCTGAAACCGGGTGCGACGGTCGACAGCGTTTTGCAGGATATATTCGATTCTCTGGACGAACGTATCGCCTTTGGCGGCGCGGAAGAAGTGCATCGCGATTACGCCGGTATGTACATCGTGGACGAGTTGAAACGCGCGCTGGACGTGACGGCAGGCTGCGAGGACTTCAGACAGCTGCGCGCGAAACTGGACACGCTGTACTACGGCGTCGGGATGCCCTACGCGATGGCGTTTGCCAACGAGATCGTTACGAAAGGCGTTTGCGTGTTCCGCATGTGCGGCGGCGATGTCAAAAAGACGCTGATCAC
>WRHG01000192.1 GCA_009783365.1 Clostridia bacterium
TTGGCAGCATCGGCTCCATGTGGGGCAGAGGCATTGCCGGGCAGATGAGGAGATGACGCGATGCCCATAAAAGTCAATGCCGCGCATCAGCGCGTTTCCCCCACGGGTTTTTACGACAGCTACGACAAGACGGGCAGGTGCATAAAAACCATCAACGCCCTGCAGAAAGACATTGAAAAATGGAAAGAGCGGACGGAAAAATAAAAATTTCACGCTCTTTTGGAGGAACAACCCATGATCACCACCCAGCACACCAAGGATTACTTCTACGGCAACGGCCTTGCCCGCGAGTTCTCGCTCTCGTACCCCGCGCCGGATGCGCCTGTCGGAAAGCGGTACATTCATCTGATCGTCAGCGATGAGGACGGGAAGAACCCCGAGTTTGTCCTCTCGAACTTTCAGATCAACCGGCACGGGAAGACGGCAAGCGTCGTCTATCCCGCGGTTGGCGATCCCCTGGAAAGTGGAAAAAAGCTGACCGTATTCCGCCTGCTCCCCCTGACCCAGCCGACCGATCTTGAAAACGGCGGGAATTTTTACGCGGAAACCGTGGAGGATACATTCGACTGGATCGTGATGCAGATCCAGCAGCTTGACGAGGCCATCGGCCGCGCCCTCAAAATTCCGCTTTCCGCAGGACTTACCGGCGACGCCCTGATGGATGTAATCCACTCTGCCGGCGCTGAAGCCAGGGCGTCGGCGGATGATGCCGCCGCGTCTGCCCGAAATGCGGCGGACAGTGCCGATCTTGCGAATAAAGCCAGGGCCGGAGCGGAGCGGGCGGCATACAGGGCGAAAGAAACGCTGGGGCATGTTTCCATCCATCCCGCTCCATCGACCATCCCCCTTCGCGGCCCGCAAGGTCAGATAAAGGCCGGCGAGCCGGGTGCGCCTGAGGATGTGGTGACGGTGAAAGCGCTTGGGATGTATCCTGCTGACGGGATTACGGGAAATATTCTCGACTTTGCCGCTTCCGCCGATTGTATGCCGGGATGCGTTTATCAAGCTGGTTCCGGTTTTACCGGCGGTCCGCCATGGTGGGAAGGGGCTGGAAGATTTTGGATATTCAAAGCCGATACCGGGTATATTGATTTATTTTTCAGCAATGCCGGCGCTGGGGTACTGTGGGGAAATTTGTGGTCGCCAGGTGCCGGCCCTATTGCTCCGGGTTGGGCGGGCTGGCGCCGCATCGACTCGGGAGGAGCATTTCCCGGTCCGGAGCGTATTGATTTGAGCGTGCCGGCATCAAACGAATACGCTCCGCCCCTGCCGGCATCGGGATGGGTGTATTTTGAGGCGGTATCAGCCGCGGCGGGAGATAATATCGCTGTGTACGGACATCATTGTATACAGAGAAAATATGCTTCAGGCGCCAATCAGAGATTAATGGTTCTTATGCCTATGAGAATAGGGCAGGCTCCCTATATTCAATACAGTTCTTCCACCACCGGCAGGGAGCTTCGACTGATAAAATCTATGGGAGAAGTCTCGTTATGACATACTACACAATAAATTGTGATGGCGGCATTGCCGCATCCGCTGAATTCAATTTCAGTCCTGACGCCGCACCGCTTAATCCGGACTGGCGGATTGTCCGCGACTCAAAGGGACAATTGCGTATTGCGAAAACACCCGAAGAAGCCGGCGAACTGCAAAAGCCCGCTCCGGAAGAAGAGCGGGCCGCCATGCGGCGGGGCTTTGGCGCCGCCGTAAATGACTACATGAACAGCTTCGCCAAAGAGCGCGGATATGACTCCATGGCCTCGGCAGTTTCCTATGCCGGGGATGAAGACCCGCAATTCGCGCTTGAAGGCGAATATTGCAAAACCATGCGGAGCCGGATTTACCGGGCGGCCGGGGATATTCTTGATGCCGTCCTTGCCGGGAGCCGTCCCATGCCCACGCGGAAGGAAGTGTTCGCGGAGCTGCCCGCCCTGTCCTGGCCGGATGAGGCAAATGCCGAAATAAGGCATTCTAACTTTAGAGCAGAGTAACTTTGAAACGCTGCGTTCGGCATTGACGGCGAAAGTGAGCGTTGCTATCTGTGCTGTCTTCATCCGTACGCCTTGCGGCTACGGCTGAAGCGTCGCCATCCGTAAGGCAAGCTTCGCTTCGCCTAACGGCTGGCGCAAGCTCGCCTACGCCAATCTCGCGGGCCTTGCTACGCTTTGCTCTGCAAGGCCAGAGCATTTTGTTCGTATGTATAGTTTCAAAGTTAAAATGCTCTATCGTTTCAGCTCCAGAGCTTTTTTCAGCATTTCGTCGGAAGTAGTCACCACCTTGCTGTTCATCTGAAAGCCGCGCTGGGTGATGATCATCGTGCTGAACTCGCGGGCGTAATCCACGTTTGAAGTCTCAAGGGAATATGACGACAGGGTGCCGAAGTTTTCCGTTCCGGGTATGCCTTCTTCAATCTTTCCCGCTGCCGGCGTGGCGACGTAGTGATTCTTTCCCACATGCTCCAGGCCATCCTGGCTGGTGAAGCGAAAGAGGCTGATCCGGTAGAGATCCTGCGTTTGTCCGTTGCTGTAAGTGCCGCGGATAATGCCGTCGGCAGTCACGTTGACGTCTCTTAAGGTGCCTTCTGCGTAGCCGTCCTGCCTGCTGGTTATGCTGGCGCAGGTATCGCCGTAATAGGTGGAGGCGATGGAGTTGAGCTTTGCCGAGTTGTTCGTGGTATAGATGGCCCTGGTATTCGGGTTTTTGCCGGGGGCGATGGCGCCGGTGTCAGGGTCGATATAAGCGGGGTCATAGGCATCGGCCGCTGAGGCCAGACCGGCGCTGGAGGAGCCAGTCAGGGCAATTCCCATGTTCAGGCTGATGCTCTGCGCCGCAGGCGCGGTTTTTGCGTTCCCTGCTGCCGCGAGCTGTGCGGTAAAGAGCGGATACCCTTCTGAGGACAAGGAGGCGGGAAGCCAGCCTGATAACGCCGCCGGCGATCCGGAGCCTGGCGGAGTAAAGGCCGTGAGGTTGGATATCTGGCCGGAAGAGGTGAACGTGATGGTGCCCGCCATCAGAAGGCCGGCGCTTTCCGTTTCCGCCCGGCTTGAGGCGTCCATGCCCGGATTAAGACCTATAAGGTATTCCACAGCTGTGGAGCCTGCGCTTTTCCCGGCCAGGTCGTAATACACGGTGGCGGTACGGAGATCGCCGTTCGCATCGTAAAAAGTAATGGGTTCGCTGTAGCTGTAGAGGCTGGAACGGAGAGGCGGAGTCTGGGTTCCGTCCCAGGCGGCGGCCATGCTGAAAAAGGGATTGCCCGGATCGCTGGCCTTGTCCTTCACCCCGCCGAGCTGCGAGCATACGACCAGGCTGGAGGTCGCTTTTGCCGGCAAAATGGTGTTGGATGGGTCAAGGATGATGGGGCTGGCGGCTGTAGCCTCGACGCCGTTTGTGAAGGCGCGCCCCAGCACGTTCCAGCCGCTGGGGTCGAGAAGCTCCCCGTCTTTGGTAAAGCGGAAGTTTCCGGAGCGGGTATACATGGTCTGGCCGTTTTTGGTCACGCCGAAAAAACCGAGACCTTCAATGCTGAGGTCCGTGGCCGCGCTGGCCTGTTCATGCCCTCCCTGCAAAAAAAGCGTCCGGATGGAGCCGGGCATGGCTCCCGCGCCTTTTTGCGACATGTTGGTCATCAGATTGGAATCGGCGACCACAAACTGGCTGACCAGTTCCGAATACTGCATGGACTGTTGCTTGTAGGCAACGGTATTGACGTTGGCAAGGTTATGGGTGACCACAGCCATTCCCTCACTATGGCTTTTCAGGCCGGTCGCCCCGATATACAGCGAACTCATCATGGTGGAACCTCTCCTTGGCAGATGCGTGCGATGCCTTTTTAGAGCAATTTCCGCTTCAAATAGTCGCTTTACGGCGAGCAATCCTCGCCTGCGCCTATTT
>WRHG01000193.1 GCA_009783365.1 Clostridia bacterium
AAATGCGCTTGCGCACGGCAATGATCAACGCCTGTAATGAGGCCTGCAGTCAGATTGCTAAAGAATCGCGCATATAGGGGGAGCAGTAATGAACAACGCATTTTTCCGTATTGATCAGCCCGTCAACGAGGCTGTTAACAGCTATGCGCCAGGAACCCGCGCTCGGGCTACCCTCAAGGAGGAGTTGTGCCGCCAGCAGAGACACTGCCCGGACATTCCGCTGATCATCGGCGGCCGAGAGGTGTTCACGGACGTGAGGGGCACATGTTCGATGCCCCACATCCATACCCACACCCTGGCCCATTACAGCGTGGCTGGGGAACGGGAGTTGCGCCTTGCCATGGACGCGGCCATGAACGCTCGGGAGGTTTGGGCAGGCATGCCCTGGGAACAGCGGGCTTCCATCTTCTTAAAAGCAGCGGACCTCCTGGCGGGTCCCTGGCGGGATCGGATAAACGCCGCGACCATGCTGGGTCAGAGTAAGACAGCCCACCAAGCGGAGATCGACTCGGCCTGTGAACTTATCGATTTTCTGCGCTTTAATGTCTACTTCGCCCAGGAAATTTACCGCCAGCAGCCCAACAATGCGCCCGGTATCTGGAACCGGATGGAGTATCGGCCGCTGGACGGCTTCGTTATGGCAATATCGCCCTTTAATTTTACATCCATCGGCGGCAATCTGTGTACGGCTCCCGCGATCATGGGCAATACCGTGCTCTGGAAGCCGGCGTCCACCGCGGTGCTTTCCAATTATTACTTCATGCGGCTGTTGGAGGAGGCGGGGCTTCCGGCGGGTGTAATCAACTTCATTCCTTGCCGGGGCGCGGACGTGAGCCGGCATGTGCTTACGGATGAGCGCTTGGCCGGTTTTCACTTCACAGGTTCTACCGCCGTGTTCAGCGGCGTCTGGTCGCTTGTGGGCGAGAACATACGTATCTATCAAAATTACCCGCGGTTGGTGGGCGAGACCGGCGGAAAGGATTTCGTGTTCGCCCATCCTACGGCCCAGGTGGAAGCGCTTGTACCCGCGCTGGTGCGGGGCGCGTATGAGTACCAGGGACAGAAATGCTCGGCCGCATCACGGGCATACGTCCCTGAGAGCTTATGGCCCGCATGTAAAAAACGCCTTCTGGAGGAAATTGCCAAATTGTCGGTAGGCGATATCTGTGACTTTCGGAACTTCATGGGCGCAGTCATTGACCGGGAAGCTTTTGGCTCCATTCGGGAGTATATTAACTACGCCGCCCGGTCAGCGGACGCGGAAGTGTTGACAGGCGGGTCCGACGACAGCGTAGGATACTTCATTCAGCCAACGCTGATTCACGCAAAATCCCCGGATTTTAAAACCATGGTGGAGGAGATTTTCGGTCCTGTGCTAACGGTTTACGTTTATCCTGACAGCGAGTTGGAAGAGACCCTGCGTCATTGCGATACCGTTTCTCCCTACGCGTTGACCGGAGCGGTGTTCGCGCAAGACAGGCAGGCGATTCTGTACATGCAGGAGGCGCTGTCCGGGGCGGCGGGCAACTTTTACGTCAACGATAAACCTACAGGCGCGGTGATCGGCCAGCAGCCTTTTGGAGGCGCCCGGGCTTCAGGCACCAACGACAAGGCTGGCAGTATGCTCAACTTGTACCGCTGGGTTAGCCCCCGTGTGATTAAGGAAACCTTTGTGCCGCCGCAGGAAGTCATGTATCCGTTTATGGGGGAGGAATAATGATGGATAGCAGCTTTTATAAAGGGAACCGGGGAGCGCTTTACGCGCGGCTTCCGGAGGATTTTCTTCTGGTCCTCTTCGCCGGGCGCGCGCTCCGCAAAACAGCGGACGAGTATTACCCTTTTTTTACCAACCGAAACTTTGTGTATTTGACAGGTGTGGGAGACGCCTGTGCGGAAGGGTTTGTGCTGATGGCCCGGCGGGCCGGCGGCATCCTGGCGGAAACGCTTTATATCCTGCCGCCTGATGCCCATGCCGAACGCTGGCAGGGCCGCCGCATGCGGCCAGAGGAAGCGCGGGAGATCAGCGGCGTTGACAATATCGCTTATGCGAGTGAATTCACCGGCCGGTTTCATGAGATCGTCAGCACTGAAGGCCAGCTCGACCTTTGGCTGGACCTGGACCGGCACAAGCCCGACGAGCCGGAGAGTGAGACACATTCTTTCGCCGGGCGAACGGCACGTAATTATCCATTTCTGCGAGTGAACAATGTCCATCCTCATCTGCGGGCGCTCCGCACCATCAAGCAATCCTGTGAGGTTGACGCCATGAAGAAGGCGATGACCATCACCCGGGATGCGATTATAGACATGATGCGCGCCTCCAGGCCGGGCATGTATGAGTATGAGTATAAGGCAATCTTCGACGCCGCCCTTACGCGAAACGGCGTACTGGCGCCGGGCTTCCCGCCCATCATTTCAGCGGGAGCCAACAACTTCTGTATCCATTACTACGCCTACACCGGCCAAGCGCAGGACGGCGATATGGTGCTGAACGACGTTGGCGCACGTTGGGATTACATGGGAAACGACGTTTCCAGGGGGTGGCCCTGCAATGGCGTATTCTCTGAAAAACAGCGGCTTCTCTATACCTGCGCGTATAACACATCGGAGCATATGTTTCGCACCATACGCCCCGGTATGCCAATGGCTTCCGTGGATCAAACCGCGCGGAAATACTGTTATGAACAGCTGAAGAGCATCGGCCTGGCGGATCGTTATGAGGACGTTGGGAAGTATATCTGGCACGGAGGTGCGCATCATGTGGGCTTTGACACCCACGACGCAGTTGACCTGCGGCGCCCGGTATCGCCGGGGATGGTGTTTTGCGTGGACATCGGTATCTATTGTGAGGAATGGGGCATCGGGTTCCGTTTGGAGGACAATTGCCTTGTTACTGAGACGGGATGCATTAACCTGTCGGCGGATATTCCGCGGTCTATAGAGGAGATTGAGGCGGTTATGCATAATAAATAGCGGACCTGTCCGGACCATTGTAACAAAGGTGTTGTATTTATTTGCTGTATTTTTACGCATAGAGGCAAATGTCAATAGGTAAGTGCAAGAAAAATTATTAAAAATTTGTTACGATGTGCAAAGCCTTGAAACTGCTTGATTAACCGTGTTTTACTCGTTCCCCAGCCAAATAGTTTTCTTGGGTAGTTGTTCAGCCAACTCTCCACCCGCTCCACATCTTCATCGGTCACGGTGTCAAAATTTGTGCCTTTGGGGAATTGGCGGCGGAGCATCTGGTTTTGTTTCTCATTGCTTCCCCGCTCATAGGCACTGTACGGGTGGCAGTAATAGCATTTTGACCGTTGACCTTCGTGTATTGAGCGTTCAATGCCCGCGCAGTCTGCAAACTCGCTGCCGTTGTCGATGGTGAAAGACTTGAACATGTGGGGAAATAGTTGACTATATTTGTATTCAAGCCGGTCAACTGCTTTGACAACGGAATCATCCGTTAGGTGATAGCATTGATTTGGCTTGTTTCGCTGCCAAGCCCCAACCCGATGCCTCCAAAAGCGGACACAAACAAAGAGGCGAGATCAACCAGCCGTGAATCCTCGCCAAACCACCCAGGACTTATCCTCCATTTCCTCACGGGTAAAAAGGTCAGTCTCGGTGTAATCTGAGTAAACATGTGAAACAACAAAGTATTTATAGAGCATAGGGCTTTCCTTTCTTTGTCTCCCGCCCCACAAGGGGGCGGGAGATTACGAGTTACGCGAGGCAGAAGCACAGGGGCGCGCGAATGGCGGCGGAGCTGGCGCTGTTGCTGGTGGCAGTGCCGTGGCCGTTGACATACGCAAAGTTGGTGGAGTAGCCGCCAGGAGCTGAGCGTGTCCAATACCAACAACCGTCT
>WRHG01000194.1 GCA_009783365.1 Clostridia bacterium
CATTCGTTTCATGACCTCTCATCCCAAGGATTTATCGGAAGAATTGGCTCAAGTATTGGTGGATAGCAGGCATGTTTGCAATCACTTGCACCTTCCGGTGCAAAGTGGAAGCGATGCCATCCTGGCCGCCATGAACCGGGGATATACCCGGGCGGAGTACCTGGGGAAAGTACGGATGCTACGGGAAGCCGTGCCGGGTATTGGGCTGACTACGGATATCATCGTAGGTTTCCCGGGGGAGACGGAATCGCAATTTATGGACACGCTGAACCTGGTGGAGGAAGTAGGTTTCGACGCTGCCTTCACCTTTATTTATTCTAAACGACAGGGAACTCCGGCGGCTTCGCTGCCGGATGCAATTGATCCTTCCGTAAGCAACGAACGGTTTTCCCGCCTTCTCTCAGTTGTGGAGAACTCATCCGCCAAACTTCTTGCAAGCATGGTTGGGAAACGGGAACTCGTGTTGGTGGAAAACTTTTCCAGGAGGGACGGAACCAAGGTCTCCGGCAAGGGGACGAGGAACATAACCGTCACCTTGGAGGGAAGCGGGGGTGATATTGGCCGCGTTGTACCCGTTACCATCACCTCCGCGGCGGCCAATACGCTGCGCGGAGCCAAAGAAAAGGAGCGAGGGGAATGACGGCTGTAACTCCCATGATGCGGCAGTATTTGGAGATTAAGCATAAATACAAGGAAAGCATCCTTTTCTTTCGCCTGGGTGATTTTTATGAAATGTTTTATGAAGATGCCGTTCTTGCGTCCAGAGAGCTGGAATTAACTTTGACAGGGAAGGATTGCGGGCTCGCTGAACGCGCCCCCATGTGCGGCGTACCCTACCATTCCGCTGCAAGTTACATCACAAGGCTCATCGATAAAGGGTACAAGGTCGCAATCTGTGAACAACTCACGGATCCAGCGGCGGGTAAAGGGCTTGTGGAGCGGGATGTTGTCCGTATCATCACCCCGGGCACCGTGGTAGACCCCGCCATGCTGGATGAAAAGAAGAATCGCTATGTGCTTTGCCTGGCTTTCGCCGGAAAAGGCGTGGCGATGGCCTATGCGGATGTAAGCACAGGAGAATTTATAGCTCATTGGCTGCCCAACGCTGAATCCGCCCTTCGTGACGAGATGGTGCGCGTGGACCCGCAAGAGGTGCTCACCAATAATAAAGAAGCGTTGATTGCGAACATGGATGATTTGCCAATGATGTTGACCCGGTTGCCGGAAGCCGCTTTTGCGAAAAAAGGCGCAAGGGAGTTGCTGCTGGATCACTTCCATGTGGCTACTCTCACGGCCATTGGTTTGGAGGAACAGGACAAAAGGGTATCCGCGGCGGGGGGCCCGCTGCGATACTTAAGCGATACACAAAAAAACGATCTTCGTCATTTTACCAGGCTAACAGTATATCAGGGCGGGGGAACCATGTATTTGGACCGGGCGACCCGAAAGAATTTGGAGTTAACAGAGTCCATACGGAGCGGAGAGCGCCGGGGCTCTCTGCTATGGCTGCTGGATGAAACATCCACGGCTATGGGCGCCCGTATGCTTCGAAGCTGGGTGGAGACCCCGCTCACCGATCCGGCGCGGATCCGCGCCAGACTTGATGCTGTGGAGGCGCTGAAAGAGGATTGGATCATCGCCCAGGAGCTTGCTGAGGCGCTTGATAATGTGTCAGACCTAGAGCGTTTGCTCAGCAAGATCAGCTATCACAGCCTTACGGGAAGAGACTGCCTGGCTTTGCGACGTTCGCTGCTCAGTGTGGGGCCTATCAAAAAGCTTTTGCAAAAATTTACCATATCGCCAATGATGGCTTTGCAGCATACGCTGGCGCCGCTCACAAGCCTTTGTGAGCTCATTGAAGCTGCTATCCATCCGGAAGCGCCTCTATCCTTGGCGGATGGCGGCGTCATTGCCGACGGATATCATTCGGAACTGGATCAATGCCGCAGCGCTTCCATCAGCGGAAAACAATGGGTGCTGGAATTGGAGGCCGCGGAGCGGCGGGAGACAGGTATCAAAAATCTTAAAATCCAATACAACAGGGTTTTTGGTTATTTGATCGAGGTGACCAAAAGCTATCTGGGTCAAGTGCCGTTACGGTATGTCCGCAGGCAGACTTTGGCCAATTGCGAGCGATTTGTCACGCCGGAGCTTCAGGAAATTGAGCGGAAGATTACAGGGGCTCAGCAACAAGCCCAAGCACTGGAAGGGCAGCTTTTTGGCCAGGTAAAAGAAGCCATCGCCAGGGAAATTGGAATGATTCAGCAGAATGCCTTGATTTTAAAGACCCTGGACGCTTTGTTATCTCTGGCCAAGGTGGCGCGGTCCTACCATTACGTGAAGCCGGCGATTACCGAGGACGGTATCATTCGCATCTTGGATGGCCGCCACCCCATCGTGGAAAAGACCCAGACGGATACGCCTTTTGTGCCAAACGACGCGCTGCTGGATAATGATGAAAATCGCATGCTGATCATCACCGGCCCTAACATGGCGGGTAAAAGCAGTTATATGCGCCAGATCGCTTTAATGACACTGATGGCGCATATGGGCAGCTTTCTCCCTGCGGGGGAGGCAAGCATTTCGGTTTGCGACCGGGTGTTCACTCGCATCGGCGCATCGGATGACCTGGCCAGCGGGCAGAGTACCTTCATGGTTGAGATGAGCGAAACCGCATCCATCCTCCGGAACGCTACGGGCAAATCCTTGATCGTGCTGGACGAGATCGGCCGGGGAACAAGCACTTTTGATGGGCTGAGCATTGCGTGGGCAGTGGTGGAGTACTTGCTGGACCCCAATAAAATTGGCGCAAAGACGCTCTTCGCTACCCATTATCACGAACTCGCGGAGCTTGGAAACATATTGCCGCGAGCCCGTAACGCCAACGTCTCAGTACAGGAGTGGCAGGGGCGGCTGGTATTTCTCCACAAAATCGCCGACGGCCCATGTGACCGCAGCTATGGCTTGCATGTCGCGATGCTTGCGGGATTGCCGCGCCCGGTAGTGGAGCGAGCCCGTGAGATCCTCGAAGGTCTGGAATCTCAGGCGGATGAGCGCGACGGCGATTATCTCAGGAATGGCGACGCCTTGCGGGCGGCGGCGCGGATTGTCCAGCAGGATTTATTCGCCGGCCCCCTGGGAGACCCGGAAGGCGCTCTACTCCACTTGTATAGCTTAGACCTCGACCGGTTGAAGCCGGATCAGGCGCTGGCTGAGCTTAAAAACATCCGCGCCATCGCCGGCGACGCCTTGTATTACGCCCCGGCGCGGAAGCGGCGGAAAAAAAGTGACGTTTGACCGGAGCGGACGGGTATAATAAGCGATGAGTTCGTTTTTAGAACAAACGGGTAAAATATGAAACAAAAAGAAGAAACCTTCAAAGCCAAAGTCCGCGAAAGTTATTTCTCCCGGTTCGCCTATCGCCCGAGTGAAATCGACTTCGTCGTCGCTGAACCCCGCGACGACCAACGCCAGTATTATTGGGCCGAGGCCAAGCGGAAGCCGACTCCCGTCAGCGAGATGCTAACCCAGCTTATCCTCACTTGCCGGAAAACTTATGAGCGCGGCGACATCCTGCCGCCGAAATTCCTGGGCTGTTTCGACGACGAACGCATAGCCTTCATCGAGTTCAACGATTTAATCGATCTCTTCTCCGCCAGCGACGTGAATTGGAAAGCCACGCCCAGCGCCGTAGGCGCGCCGGATTTCGCCAAGCTGCGGAAAAAAGTCGAAGAGCGCATGGCGGTTTCATCGACGCTGGTCGAATTCCGTTTTGACGACCCCGGGCCGATATATGATTTCATCCGCGCCAACTTTAACGAATCGGCT
>WRHG01000195.1 GCA_009783365.1 Clostridia bacterium
CAAGACATGCCGGAAACGCGCTCCACCACATAACCCGCCACGGTAAACATGTAGTTATTATATTCATAACCGCCGCGAAAGCCCTTATTGGGCTTAAGATAGCGCACTGCGCGCACATAATCGGCAGTGGACGCGCTTTTGCCGGACCAGCGATACCAGCCCTGATCATGCCTTGGCAAACCGGTATTATGGCTCAGCATGTCGCGCAATGTCACGTGCTGCGTGGCATATTCGTCATACATACGAAACTCGGGCAAGTATTCAATAACAGGGGTGTCCCAATCCACCTTTCCCTCGTCCTTCAGCATCCCAAGGCAGACGGCGGTCATCGCTTTTGTCAGTGAAGCGCAGGCGTAACGGGTCGTTCCATCCGGTGCCAGCTTGTTCTCCAAGTCCTTATAGCCATAAAAGCCCTGATGGATTACTTGGCCGCCCTTCACGATCCCCAGGCAGAGGCTGGGTACGGCGAATTCCCCCATACGATTGTTTATCAGTTGTTCTATTTTGGAAAAATCGAAGGAATAGGTTTCCATAGTATCATCTCCCATCGAGTTATAATTTGCGCGCATTCCTCCTCAAACCGATCCTCTGTATAAAATATCATAATATCACTATCACCGCTTTGTCAACAGTCATCGGTAAGGGGTTTCAACGATTTTCGCTGTTGACAAAAGGCAGGCGTCGTACTATACTTCACTGTATACAAAGCGCAGGTTCCCATCAAAAACGATGTCTGGTTCCCGATACCAATACGTATAAATATGCATCATCACAACCGTACATTGCACACATATTCAATTTATTTTGAGGAGGTTTTGCTTTGGCGCTATATATTGGCAAAAGACTCCTTCAAGCCATTATCGTACTTATCGGCATTACCTTTGTTACTTTTTTGCTAATCAACGTAGTGCCCGGCGATCCGGTGTTGATCATGATGGGTCAGCGGGCCGATCCCAACGCGGTAGAGCGGATGCGGCATAACCTGGGGATGGATCTGCCGCTGTTGCAGCAATACGGCAGGCTCATCATGAACACCGTCCGCTTTGACCTGGGACGCTCCTATTATACAAAAGAGCTGGTAACCGTTGCGTTGGCCCGCCGGGCAGCCGTCACCCTTCAGGTGGCGCTGTTTTCTTATATCATTGCGATGGTAGTGGGTATCATTACCGGTGTCTACAGCGCGGTGAAGCGCGGCAAATGGCAGGATCGCACCTGTATGTCGTTGATCGTCGTCTTTATGTCGGCGCCTGCTTTCTGGGTGGCGCTGCTGCTGCAGATTGTCTTTGGGCTGATGCTCCGGTGGCTGCCGATTTCCGGCCTGAACTCCCCGGCGGCGTATGTGCTTCCCTGCGTTTCGCTGGGTTTGCGGTATGCCGCCACAACCGCCCGCTTCACCCGCACTTCCATGCTGGACGTGATCGGGCAGGATTATGTTCGTACCGCCCGGGCCAAGGGCCTCAAGGAATGGGTCGTCATCTGCAGCCATGCTCTAAAAAACGCGCTGATTCCCATCGTAACCATGGCGGGTTTTCAGCTTGGTTCGCTGATGTCCGGCGCCATGCTTACCGAAACGGTGTTCAACATCCCCGGGATCGGCAGCCTGATCGTGGATTCCATGTCCAAACGTGATCTCCCGTTGCTGACCGGCGGGGTGATATACGTGTCCATGGTATTTGTTGTAATGAACCTGATTGTGGACGTCCTGTACGCGGTGATTGATCCGCGGATCCGCGTTTCCTCAAAGAAGGCGGTGGCGCTATGAGCAAAAAGCAGCGCGCATATGTGGATCATGTTGAGCAAAACGGCTTACCCAACCCGCAAAAAGGCGGACATGTCAAGATTAGCAGTTATTATACCGACAGCCTCTATCGCCTTCGAAAAAACCTGGTAGCCATGGTTTGCGCCGGCATCGTTATACTCCTGATCCTTACGGCAATTTTTGCGCCGCTTCTCTCTCCTTACGACCCCAACGCACAGAACCTGAAGCTCAAGCTAGCGCTGCCTTCTGCCCAGCACCCCCTGGGTACCGATGAATACGGGCGCGACATCCTCTCCCGTATCATCTACGGTACCCGTATCTCACTCCTGGTGGGGGTGGTGGTCAGCCTCATCGATATGGTGCTGGGCGTTGTTATGGGAAGCCTGGCCGGCTATTTCGGCGGATGGGTCGATACATGCATCTCCCGCACGATCGAGATTTTAGCCGCTTTCCCGGATATTCTGTTCGCCGCGCTGATCACCACATTCCTAGGGCACAGCTTGTTCAACATCTTCATTGCGCTGGGCGTGGTGGGATGGGCGCAAACCGCCCGCCTGATTCGCGGCCAGGTGATGCAGCTCAAGGAGCGCGAATACACGGAAGCAGCCACCGCCTCCGGCGCCACCAGCGCCTGGATGATCACGAAGCATCTGATTCCCAACTGTATTTCCACCATCATCATTACCGTTTCAATGAATATTCCGGCAGCCATCCTGCTTGAGGCCTCCCTTAGCTTCCTGGGCCTGGGTGTCTCTCCGCCCACCTCCAGTTGGGGTTCGATGATTTACTTCGCCAAGTTGTATATCCGCACCGTACCATCCGTCAGTATTTTCCCCGGCCTTGCCATAATGATCACCGTTTTGGCTTTTAACATACTTGGGGACGGCCTGCGCGACGCGCTGGACCCCAGGCTGAAGGCGTGAGGGTATAAGTATGAGTGAAGTGGTTGCAGAGGTTAAAAATCTGAAAACCTACTTTTATACCGATGACGGAGTGGTCAAGGCGGTGGACGATGTTTCCTTTTCCATCAGGAAGGGGCGAACCCTGGGTATTGTAGGCGAAAGTGGAAGCGGGAAAAGCATCGCGAGCCTTTCTATGCTCCGGCTGATTCAAAGCCCGCCTGGGCGGATCGTGGGCGGCGAGGTCCTGCTGAAAGGCAAAAACCTGTTGAATTGTACGGATGATGAGATGCGAAAGGTACGCGGAAACGAAATTGCGATGATCTTTCAGGAACCGATGACCAGCCTGAACCCGGTGATGAAGGTGGGCTTCCAGGTGGCCGAGGCGCTTCGGCTCCACCAGGGGCTCTCTAAGACCGAGGCCAGGCAAAAAGCCATCGAACTGCTGAGGGTGGTGCGCATTCCCAACCCGGAGAAGCGCTACGGCGAATACCCTCATCAACTGAGCGGCGGCATGCGCCAACGGGTGATGATCGCCATGGCGCTCAGTTGCGACCCTGAAGTGCTGATTTGTGACGAACCCACCACCGCCCTGGACGTGACCATGCAGGCTCAGATTCTGGAACTGATTAACGACCTGCGCGAAAAGCTTGGCAGCGCGATCGTGATGATCACCCACGATATGGGCGTTATCGCCGAGACGGCGGATGAGGTAATTGTGATGTACGCCGGAAAGATCATGGAATCCGCGCCGGCGGACGACCTGTTTCAGCGTCCGATGCATCCTTACACCATCGGCCTGCTGAACTCCATTCCAAAGCTGCATACAAACGAAAAAAAACTGATGAGCATCCGCGGTACAGTTCCAAAACCAACCGAAATGCCCGCAGGCTGTCCCTTTAACCCTCGCTGCGATTTCACAAAAACCGTCTGCCGGACCGAACGCCCCGACGCATTTGAGGCGGACGGGCGGCTGGTAGCCTGCTGGAAATGTCACAGCCGCTGGGAGGAGGATGCCGGGTGAACGAAACGAACGCTCCTCTGCTGGAAGTCAAAAACCTCATGAAATGGTTCCCGGTAGGCCAGGGACTTTTCGGTGGTAAAAAAGCGGTTGTGAAAGCGGTGAACGATGTCAGTTTTTCGGTGAACCGCGGCAAAACGCTGGGCA
>WRHG01000196.1 GCA_009783365.1 Clostridia bacterium
TGGAAGAAGACTTAAAAAAATCTATGGAACTCACCTGTCAATCTTTGGGAATGAACATGACTACGGCATTCACCATATTCGCTAAAAAAATGAGCCGGGAAAAACGTATACCATTTGAAGTGTCAGTTGACCCATTTTACAGTAACAACAATATGACAGCCATCGATGAAGCCGCCAGGCAGATTGAGCGTGGTCAAGTTGTTATCAAAACGATTGAGGAATTAGAGGCGATGGAGGATGAGTAGGCAGACCTTTGCCGAAAGAGCGTGGGAAGAATATCTATACTGGCAGGAAAACGACAAAAAAATTCTCAAACGAATTAATTTGCTGCTTAAGGATATTGTTCGAAACGGAAACAACGGTATCGGAAAACCGGAGTCGTTACGTCACCGAGATGGTTGGAGCCGCCGCATTGATGATGTAAACAGGCTTGTTTATCAACTAAAAGAAAATGGGTCTGTGGAAATTCTGCAATGTAAAGGTCACTATGACGATTGAAGGATATGCGTTAAGCTTTGAAGTACAATATCCTGTACAGGATATTGTACTTGTTTACGTGAAGACTCCCCCCTGCCGTCTGCGACGGCTGTCCCCCCTCGTAAACGAGGGGGGCGAGAAGGGGTAACGCGGCGAAAAGGGGGAGGCTGTAGGTGGCGTGCTTATTGTGAAAGCGGGGCGAGGGCGCGGTAGGTGGCGTGCTTAATTGTAGTATGGAAATGTTCTTGTTTGACAACGCTTGTTCGGAATGTTATAATAATAAAAACTACTAATAATTGGAGGGTTTTTTATGAAAAGGTTTTTATGCGGTTTTTTGGCAGGAGCGCTTTTGTTTAGTGCAGTTGGGGCTATGGCGGCGGCGTATGACGCTACGGCTGCGGGGTTTAAAGTTTTTGTAAACGGCAAAGAGTTTCATTCGGATCCTCCGGCTGTTGTAATTGAAGGGAGGACTTTTCTTCCCATGCGCGCAATGGGCGACGCGCTTGGCGTCAAGGTGGAGTGGAACGAAGAATTGAGGCAGGTCGAGGTAGGCGATCCGAAGGCAATAGAACCAGGGACAGTTGAGCCAGAACCAGAGGTAGTTGAGCCAACACAGCCTTATTCCAGGTCTACCCCGGCGCCGATTGGCGTGGCGCAGTCTATAACGGGCAGGTTCGGTAATGGCAGCGGAACGGTGGAGATAAAAGTGCTAGAGGTCATAAGAGGGAAAGAGGCTCAGGAACGCGTTGAAGCGGCAAATTCCGTAGGCGTCAAAATACCGGTAACCGACGGGTATGAATACCTATTGGCGCGCGTAAGTATGACGGCAACCGCCGTAACCGCCGGAGATCATCTGATGCTGCTTGAAAACAGATATGCCGCATATTCAAATGATGTAGCCAATCCCGCAAAAAAGGCAGGTACGATAACTCCGAAACCAAACTTGCAGGGAAGCGATTTAGCAATGGCGGAAATTGCGAAGGGTGAAACGCGCGAAGGCTTTATCCTCTTGCAAGTTAAGGAGGGAGATGAAGAGCCTACCCTGGTGTATTGGTTCGATAACGACGGTGGGATATGGTTTAAGCTGTATTAACAGGCAGCTGTTGGTGAGCCAGCTTCTATACCTGATTTCTGCAATATGATAACCCTGTCATGTTTTACCTTCTAGCAGGCGCTTTCAATATGACAGGGTTGTCATGTTTAGTTGAGTTCATAAGGCCATTGGAGAAGGCCTCCAAGGTCATATACGTTGGTATAGCCAAGTTCGATCAATGCCAGGGCAGCCTTTTTGCTGCGGTTTCCGGAACGGCAGTAAACGAGGATGGTCTGCTGCTTATCGGGCAATAACTGTGGCGCTTCATCTATGATTTCCGTGTCCGGGATCAGGATAGCGCCATTAATATGCGATTCCGCGAATTCCGGCTTAGTTCGGACATCGAGGATTATAACATCTCCCGTCTGCATCAGCTCTTTCGCTTCCACAGGCGGTATCTTTTGATATTCCACAGGCTTGTTCCATACTCCCATTCCCTGGGCAACAAAGAAGAGAACGGCAATATTCATAAGCAACAATAGCGGCACGCCAAAGCGGAATTTGGCGTGTTTTGTTTTATGACGGAACTCTCTCATTCCCAACAAAGCGCCTAAAGCGCCCATCAGCGCCGCCGCCAGTAGGAGCGTTCTTTCACTGATGCGCCTGCCGCCCTGCGTAGCCCGTTGTTTGTCTGTGCCATACAGGGCAAAGACCAGGACGTTCCATACCCCAAGAAGTATCAGTAGTAGCTTGATCATGTTCATCACCCGTTATATCTGCTTGCGCCCGGCTAAAGCTAAAGAGAGCGTGGCTTCGTCCGCGTACTCCAGGTCGCCGCCCACCGGCAGGCCGTGGGCAATGTGCGTCACCCTAACGTCCATGGGCTTCAAAAGGCGCGCGATATAGGAGGCGGTCGCTTCCCCCTCGACATCCGGGTTGGTGGCGAGGATGACTTCGTGTACGCTCTCCGCGCCGACGCGGGCGAGCAGCTCGCGGATGCGGAGATCCTCTGGCCCGACGCCCTCCATGGGCGAGATGGTGCCGTGCAGCACGTGGTACTTGCCGCGGTAATCGCGCATGCGCTCGATGGAGGCCACGTCGCGCGGATCGCGCACCACGCACAGGGTGGCGCCTTCCCGGCGCGGATCGGTGCAGATGCCGCAAGGATCGGCGGCGGTATAGTTGCCGCAGACCGAACAAAAGCGGATATTCTTGCGCCCTTGCCAAATGGCGGCGGCCAGCTCGTGAATCTGCTCCTCGGGCTGAGCGACGATGAAGTATGCCAGCCGCTGGGCCGTCTTGGGGCCGATGCCGGGTAGGCGCGCCAACTGCGTAACCATGCGCGCGATGGGTTCGATTTGATTTGCCATAGCTTACAGCATGCCGCCGAGGCCATTCATCCGGGCCATTTCCGTCTCGCGGGCCTCCTCGCCCTTGCGCAGCGCCTCATTGACGGCGGCAAGCACTAGATCCTGCCACATCTCCACATCGTCCGGATCCACGGCCTGCGGATCGATGGTCAGTTCCAGCACCTCGCGCGTGCCGCTGACCTTCACCTTCACCATGCCGCCGCCCGCGGCGGCCTCATAGGTTCGCGCATCCAACTGCTCCTGTAGTTCCGCCATTTGCTGCTGCATTTTTTGCGCCTGACGCATGAGTTGCTGCATGTTCGCGCCGCCCATGCCCGGGAATCCGCCTCTGGCCATCCGCGTATCCTCCCTTTCCGTTTCCGGGATATCATGCGTGGTGCTACTCCGGGCTTGCCGGACGGCTTGGCTCCAGATTGATGATCGGCAGCGAGCCGCCATCCCCGCCGGACACAAAGGTGGGGAGTTTGCCGTCCCAGCGGTTGGCCTGTACGTACTCGATGAGCTGAGCGGTAACGGATTGCGCGAGTTTTTGGTTGGCTTCCGCTTCGGCCTCGGCCTGTACCCGTACCGAGTAAGCTTTCGCGTCAGCGTTGATCTTGGCCACCTTCGCGTCGGCCTCGGCGGCGATCTGCGCGCGCTCGGCGGTGGTTTTTTCGATCAGGAGCTGCTCATCCTGCTGAATCTGGGTCTTGAGCTTGGTTTGCTCGGCGACCTGCTTGGCCTCGACGGCATCGGTGAAGGCATTGGTAAAATCGATATTCTCGATGGCGATGCTGAGCACCTCGATGCCGTAGAGCTTCATCTCCGGCGCCAGCAAGTCGAGAATCTGCTTGGAGAGCGTCTGCCGCGCGGCGACGAGGTTTTCCGCCGTGTATTTGGAGAACGTCGCCTTGACATTCTCCATCACCCGCGGCAGCATGACGGTCTCGTAGTAGGAGATGCCGAC
>WRHG01000197.1 GCA_009783365.1 Clostridia bacterium
GCCATAGCGGCCTCGTCAAAACTCACATGATCCGGTATGGGGTGCACCGGACCAAAGGTGACCACCATCTTGTTTAGCAAGCAATATTCGGCGAAACCGCCGGCATACTGATACCCCATAGCGTAATTGGTTTGGCAGTTATTGCCGATACCGGCTTCGCAAAAAGAACATTCGCCGCATGGCACATCGGCCCCCACGGCTACCCGGTCACCCACCTTAAAGCGAGTAACTTGCCTGCCCACGCCTGTCACTTCACCTGCGATTTCATGACCCAGAATCTGGGGCGGGCGTACCCGGCTGTTGCCATGGTGGAGAATGCGGACATCACTGCCGCATACGGCGCAAGACTTCACCCGCAGAAGGATGCTATCGGCATCCGGCGCAGGGGTGGGTACCTCCTTCACCCGCATCTGGTCGATTCCCTCATACACCGCTGCTTTCATTCCTTGATCCTCTCTCCTATAGACATCAGTCAGTCGTTGATAAACATCACTTTCAGGGCAAAATCGGTGTGGTTATGGAGCATTGTAAAGGCGGCGTTGCAGCCGTCTAGCGGCAGGCGATGTGTGATCAGCGGCTCCAGGTTAAGCTTTCCTGAGGCAATCGCCGCGATGGCCCTCTCCCAGTGGTTCCGCCGGCCGTTGAAACTGGAATTCCATGCGCCCGCAACCGATAGCTGGCGGCGCAGTATTTCCCAGTATGTCTTCTGATCCATATCCATGTCCCCCAATGGGTTGCCCATCAGCACCACACGGCCGAAATTGCCGGTCACCCGGACACAGTTTCGCAGGGAAGCCGCCGCGCCAGAACCTTCGATGGACACCTGCGACATCCGCCCGCCGGTAATCTGCTTCACAGCGTCGGAAGCATCCGCTTCCATTGTGTTAACAACGTCGGCAAATCCCAGTTTGCGGGCATAGTCCAGCTTTTGGGGATCTACATCCATCAAAATAACGTGTTCCGCGCCGCTGCCCGCCGCCAGCTGCGCCAGTATCAGCCCAATGGTACCAGCTCCGGAAATGACTACATTATCCCCATAATGGGGGTGTCCCATTTCCAAAGCATGCATGGCCACCGCCGCCGGTTCGCACATTGCGGCCAGCTCATAGGACACATGTTCCGGCACGGCAACCAGGTTCCATACCTTCACATTCAAGTACTCCGCGAAAGCGCCGTCCCGACGGGAACCATAGTAATCATACGCCTCACACTGGGCAAACTGGCCCGCCGTGCAGGGTCCGCACCGAAAACAAGGGAGCAGCGGAAATACTGATGCCCGGGTTCCCACGAGGCGCAAGTTATCAGCCTCCGCCACCTCCACGATTTCCCCAGCGAATTCATGCCCCGGAATGGTGGGAAAATGATAAGTTCCCTTGTCAAACACACGCGGGATATCGCTTCCGCAGATACCGGCGGCTTTGATCTTCATCGTCGCTTCGCCGGGCTGCAACGGGGGCAACCGCCGCTCCTCAAACCGCAAATCACCAACGCCGTGCAGCACGCACGCTTTCATTAGCAGTCCCTCCGTTTCTCCGCCGCCATGGCGAAAGGGTCCCGGGCTTAAAAGCCATCATTCTTTTCTTTCGTGATATTCCTTTTCCGTATTCACATTCCACACATTATCTTTATTTATTCTGCCGCTCACGATGTTTTTTACCGCCTCAAAAGAGGTGGCCATGGAATGATCCATGTTGTTATACCGATGCTGGCCGTTTCGCCCAATACAGTACAGGTTCCGGAAGCTATTTAAAAAATCCGTCACAGCATCCATATCACCATAGGTGTCGAAATAAGCGGGATAGGCTTTCTGCACCCGTTCCCGATGAAAATCAAGCACCTTGCCGCCCTCCGTCAGTATCCCCATCGCCATCATCTCTCCAATGGCAAAGCCGGCGCAATCCTCAGGGGTCATGTTCCAAAAATCATCTCCTTCACTGCAAAAATATTCCAAGCCGACCCACACCGTGCTCTCCGGGTCCTTTACCATGTAAGGGGACCAATTGTTGAAAATCTGGATGCGCCCCATCTTCACATTGGTATCTTGCACATAAATCCAGCAGTCGGGCACGATATTCCCAAGGGTCTTAAAGGAGGTTTCATTTTTCAGGTTCAGCCGGTCCACCAGCACGCCCACAGTGACAAAATCACGGTATGGCAGACCCTGCGCCGTCCGGCGAACCTTCTCCGGTACATTTTCGATGCCTGCCACCAAATCCTTTACCGGCATTGAGGAAAGGAAAATATCACCTTGCACCATCCTTACGCCCTCCGGACCACGAATCCGGACTGCCGAAACGGTTCCCCCGCTCGTTTCTATGCCCGTCACATCACAATTCATCAGCACCTGCCCGCCCAGTTTCTCCACTTCCTCCGCCACGGTTTCCCATAACTGCCCCGGCCCAAATTTGGGGTAACGGAACTCCTCAATCAGGGATGTCTGTACCTTCAGTGCCCGCTTCTCCCTGCTCATGAAGATTTTAGAGAGCATATCAGCGATGATGCCGAGTATGCTCAGCCCCTTGGTGCGCTGCGCGCCCCAGTCCGCTGAAACCTCGCGCGGATGCCGCCCCCAAACCTTTTCCGTGTATCCTTCAAAAAACATGCTGTAAAGCTTTTTGCCAAAGCTGTTTATGTAAAAGTTTTCCAGTGATGTTTCGGGTTTCTTAATAAAGACGGTTTTCAAATAGCTGAAACCCACCTGCAGTGTCACTCCCAGCCCCATCGTTCGAAGGGTTTGCCATTTCAAGCTGATTGGATAATCAAAAAAATGTTGCCGGTAATAAATCCGGCTGATTCTATTGCGACGCAGCATAACGCGGTCCACCATCTCAGGATCCGGTCCGCCCGGCATGAGCTTCACATCCCGGCCCAGCACCAAATCATCATAGGAGGGCTTGCCCTGTAGAGGCATGAGTTCCTGCCACCAACGCATCACATCGGTATCCTTGCTGAAAAATCGATGCCCCCCAATGTCCATGCGGTTGCCCTTGTGACGCACCGTTTTTGAAATACCGCCGATGGCGTCGCTTTTTTCCAGCACCGTCACCTGATAACCTTCGTGCTTTGCAAGCAATTCATAAGCGGCAGTAAGCCCCGCAGGGCCTGCGCCGATAATCACGACTTTGCTCATACGCATTTTCTCCATTCTCCTCGGCGTACGGTTTTATCTTGCGCCGGTCCAAAGGAAACAACCGGGTTATTGTACCATTTTATCAACGCCCATGGCAAGCCGCTCATCAGGTTTCGAGTTGCTTGCGTTCAGTAATGCCCACATGCCCGTTTATGCCTTTGCCATCACGAAATTCTGTGATATAATTAATTTGTGCATTTTGCGCTTTTGTAGGTATATGAAAGGTTGCTGTTCAGTTTCATAAGGAGGCGAAATTGAATTGGAAATGGTATGCCCCGGTGCGCAGCTTGTGCTCGCTTCCAACTCGCCCCGCAGGCGCGAGTTGCTTTCCCGATTCGGAATCCCTTATGAGATAATTCCTTCGCGAATCAAGGAAAGCGCGTCCGGCGACGGTATCAGCCAGGTGATAAAAAACGCGCGCGATAAATGTGACGAGGTGTTTTCCCGGGCAAAAGATCGTTTTGTACTGGCCGCGGATACATTGGTGTGCGTGGAAGGACAAATCCTTGGTAAACCTGTGGACGCGCCGGACGCAGCCCGGATGCTTCGGCTGCTGAGCGGCAGCTGGCATGACGTCCATACCGGCGTTTGCCTGCAAGGCCCAAATGGCTTTCAGCGTTCACGGTTGGATACGACACGCGTATATTTTTGCGAACTTTCCGACGAGATAATCACCAGGTATACCCAAACCAAAG
>WRHG01000198.1 GCA_009783365.1 Clostridia bacterium
TCGCCGAATGGGCGCTGCGCAGGTCAACGGGCGCCAATAAGCTCCCGTCCGCATGCGAAACCTCGGTAAGGCTCACAACCTCAAGGCCGCTGGCAGTATTGAAGTTGATGGTATGCGTGATCGGGCCTGCGTCGGACGCCGTGGCGTTGTTGACGACCATCAGATATCTCGTGCCGTCGGCGGGATTCACCATGTAGGAATACAACATATCGCGGCTGTCGCCCGATTGCGCGAGGAATGTGCGCGGCGGTTTTGTCGTAAATTTCTCCAGGTTAAGGGTGCCGCCGCGTTTGTCGACGGTGCTATAGACGCTGCGGGCTTCCAGCGGGAAGATGACGTCGCTGAGGGCGTGCACCTGGCCGAGGAGATCCTTGAGGTGGCCGTACATGGGCGTGTAGCTCCCGTCCCTGTTCAGAACACTGCCCTCCCAGTACGCGCCCTGCTCAACCGGGGGGATGTTCCAGGAGAATAAGCCGAATTTCTTGACACCATAGGCCAGCCCGGAATACAGCTCGTAGCGGATCTGGTTCTTCTCCATCACTTTATACCTGCTCTGCGCGACGGGACCGTCCCAGCCCGCGTTGAGCTGAAGGTACCTGGAGGTTTTGATACCGTACTCCAGGCCGATCCTCCTGTAGTTATCCAGATACTTGAACCAGGTATATTTGATAGCCCCATTGACGCCGGACTGGAAGGGGTACTCACAGTCCCCGATGTGGTCGGGCTTGTACCCGAGGCCCTCGTAGCTCTTCGCGCTGTTGATCAGGCCGTTGATGCTGGCAATGCTCCTGCCCGGTGCGTCGCTGGTATGCACGATGAGGTCAGGGGCGAGCTTCTTAACTTTTGCGGCCAGCGCGCCGTAGGCCGCCATGCTGTAGGGATTGCTAGTGTCGTCGTCCGCTTCGTCATACAGGAAGAAGCCGCCCACGCCGGGCACATCCTTCCAGAAATTCACGTAGTCCTCCAATTGCTGTTGGGTTAAGTCCAGCAGATAGTGATGTGGCTGCCTGTTATCTTTCCAATAGGTCTGCCACTCCCACGCTTCCTGCACAAACAACCACATGCCGTACTTGTCGCACAGCGCGGCAATATGCAGGTTTTCCTCCCTGCTCTGCATTTGGGAGGACCATACGTTCTCAATGAAGTCGACCCCGCATTCGGCCATCATCCGGTAATGGTAATCATCGGTTTCCGAGCCGGGCTGGAACGTCATGGGGCCCCAGCCCATGTCCTCCCTGCAGGGAGGGAAGAACGCCGAGATGATGATCCGGTCCGCGATGCCCGTTCTGTCTACGACCGCTTGAGCCGGAATCAGCCCGCCTGCAAGCAATAGGAAAATCAATACCAATGCCAAACATTTCTTTTTCATGTGAACACTCCTTTTCGTACTTTGCTCAGCCTTCATGACCCGTAACCGCTTCCAAATTCACATTTTTCGTTTCACGCACCTTCCATGAGATAATCAGCAGCCCGATCAGCATGCCCGGCACGCTGATGCCCAGACAGACAAGCCCCGCGGAGGCGTCGCCGAGTAGATTGATCAGCAAGAGGCCCGCGCCCAAAGCGGCGGCGCTGAACAGGGTGCTGAGGATGGGCTGCACCGCCAAAACGGAGGAGCGCAGATTGGTAGGGGTGGACTCAGAACACATGATGCCGCCCGCAATGTCGGTTGACGCCCAGTAGCTGCCTATGGCCGCGCCGCACAGAAAACCCACCAGCCAGGGGGGCCAGTCCAGTCTTCCGCCCAAAAAAAACAATCCGAAGGAAGCAACGGCACATGAGGCCATGACCAGGAGCGTCGGCTTGCGACCCCATTTGTCGGAGAGGAATCCCTGCACAAATTGGAATAACGCGCTGCCAACGGGAAACCAGAACAGCGCCTGCGTAACCAAGGGCGCGGCACTGGCCTGCGCCAACCCCAGCTCCACGCCCTGTGCCAGGAACCGGGACGAATAACCGTAAACCATGGTGGTTTCGTAGTACATGGTCATCAGCAGGCCCCACATCACAAAGCCGCCGCCGATGAGCAACCAGCGCAATTGCTTGTTGCGCATGCAGAATTTGATTGCGGGCAGGAACCCGCCCTGCGCCTGTTCCACGTGCTGTTCTTTTTTTGCGGTTCCCCGCCGCGCGGTTTTTTCCCGTTCCTCGTCGCTTGCGCGCAGGTATTCCAGGCGTTTCGCGACAAAGGCGTCTGTTTCCCTCGCGAAGAGCAACGCGAACACGGCAGCTCCGGCCGCGAAAAGCGCCAACACGAAATAGATAGATCGCCACCCTTTGAAGTCCGCGCCCATGAAAAGGCGGCGCAGCAAGGGAACCAGCATCATGCCGAGGGTGGCAACCGCTTTGATGCCGGAAAAGGCTTTGGCCCTATGCCGGGCCGGGGTGCATTCAAAGATGTAGACGACCTGCATATCGTGGGGGATAAACAGCGCGATCACCGCAGCGCCAACCAGGTAGACGGGGATATTCGTGGCGATGGAGGTGAACAAAAGGCCCAGTCCCATCCCAAGGGTGTTGATGACCAGAAATGGCTTGCGGCCATAGCGGTCAGACAAGGGCTTATACAGGAAAGCCACGATCGTTCCAATCTGGGAGAGCACCCCAAACGCGCTCATGCGCGCCACAGCCATGTCCGCGCCGAAGACGGGCGCAAATATCGCCTGCGCCAGCACGCTTTGCATCTGCGTACCAATCTGGGAGGCGATCTCATCCGCGATGTACACAACACAGCATATTAGCAGCAAATAAGATAAATACGCATGGCGTTTTGGCTTTGCCTGTTCCCGTTCCAGGCGTTTGATCTCCTTTGTTTCTCTATCCTTGCGTTTAATTTCTTTCAATGGGACATCCGCTTTTGCGGTTCCGGATCGGTTCATATTCACGCCTGCCTTTCCCCCGATATATACATATTTCAATTATATCATATCCTTTGGGTTTGTCAACCGGCATGAAGCCGCAAAGTCTGACACGCTTAACTTTGCGGCTTTTGTTTTCTGTTGGAAGCCTATCGAATGCCAGCTATAGCCTGACTTCAAACATATTCGACTCGGCGCCCAAGTAAAAGCGCCCGCCGTTTTTGATGGTAAACGGGGTATTGATGGTGATCCGCGTTCCGTTGGAAAGGAAGGTTCCGAAGCTGGAATTGCGGTCCGTGATGACAAACATGCCGGTCTGCGCGTTGTATTCCACAAGGCAGTGCAAGCGGCTGATCCCCTGCGAGCCTGCCGGGAACGCTACGGTACAGGCCACTTTGTCGCGCCCCATCAGCAGGCCCTTGACGGGAATCTCAAAGCTTTTGCCCGCGAACGTGCCGGACACCCCCACCAGGCAGGCGCCCGAAGAAGCCGCATTTGCCGGGTTGCCCGCCGCGTTGACGACATAGGTGTTCGCCAGCCGGTCATGCAGCGCCTGGTTGCTGTCCGAAAACAGGGCCATGATATACCCGATCCCGAACAGAGCCGCCGAGAGAATTTTTCCGAGGTAGCGCACAAAGGCTGTGGCATAGTCAATGCCCTGTCCATGCGCGCCGGCCACGCGGATTCCCATTGCCCTCTTGCCCAGCGTGGCGTTTCCGGGCGAGCCCTCCAAAAGAATGGAATAAAGCGCGCCGAGCAGAGGGCTGCAGAGGAATGCCCAATAGCCAAGGGGAAAAAACAGGAAGCCGGGGATAATGGCCAACAAAACGGAGTCGATCAGCATGGCCGCGAATCTTTTTCCGATAATAGCGGTATTGCTCATATTGAATTATCCTCCCTTCTTAGTGCCGCCATTCCGCAAAGAACCGTGAAATTATCGTTGTTGTTG
>WRHG01000199.1 GCA_009783365.1 Clostridia bacterium
CCCTGCTGACGGTTCCCTTTGATCCGCTGCAGGCTTTCTTTTTGAGCCTGATGGTCAATGCCAGGCATCTTTTTTACGGGCTGGCGCTGCTGCCGAAATACCGGGGCCTGGGAAAGCTGCGCCCCTATCTCGTCTATGCCATGTGCGACGAGACATTTTCGATTGTGAACGCGGTACCCCCTCCCCCGGGGATGGAGCCGGGGCTCTTTTACGGAGCCGTCACCGTTTTGAACCATTTTTATTGGGTGGCCGCCACCTTCGCGGGCGGGGTGCTGGGCAGCCTGGCGGCCTTTGATACAGGCGGGCTGGACTTCGCGCTCACCGCTCTGTTTGTGGTGCTTTTTTTGGAGCAATGGAAGCGCGGGGAAAACCGAAAGCCGGCCGTCCTGGGCCTGGCCTGCGCGGCGGCCTGCCTGCTGATCTTTGGCGGCGGGTGGTTTCTTCTGCCCGCCATGGGGTCCATCCTGACCGCGCTTCTGATCGGGAGGAGATTTCTATGACGCCGGCGCCGATGGTTTTGCCTCCGTGGCAGACGGTGGTGATGATCCTGGCCGTGGCGGCTGGATGCCTTTTCATGCGGTTTCTGCCCTTTTGGATTTTTCCGGATAGCAAACAGCCGCCTCCTGCGGTGGCTTACCTGGGGCGGGCGTTGTCCCCGGCGGTGATGGGTCTGCTGGTGGTATATTGCTTGCGGAACGTGAATGTGCTGGCCGCGCCGTACGCCCTGCCGGAAGCCGCGGCCATCGCCTGTGTGGCGGCGCTCCACTGCTGGAAGCGGAACGTGTTGCTGAGCATCGGGGCGGGAACGGCGGTATACATGGTGTTGATCAGGGTGGCTGTAGGCGGGTGAGGGGTTTTCAGGCGTGCTGCGCGCGTAATATGGGCCGCGGCAAGGAGGGGGCATTTCGGAACGCCAATGCTATCCCGGCGAGCCGGCCCGCACCTAGTAAACCGCCGCTTGGATCATTGCCAATGGGTTCGGGCATAGGGCGCCAGTTGGTTGCGCCATCGCGCCAGTGCGAGGGGAGGAATGTCCGAGGCGTCGTTTTTAGGCGCATTGAGTGAGGTGAAAGCCGGCGCACCCGTAAAGGAAAGGCTTGTAAGGTCCACGTTTGTCTGCATGGTGTCGTACCACTTTTTGACCTTGACGGGTTCCGCAAAGGAACCCCAATCCTCCACCGTGCTGTTCGTCAGGAACAGCCCGCACCGGTACCGCGGCGCAAAAACGCCGGTGGCGTCCGCAATGTGGCTGTTGTTGATTCCCACCCAATCCACCCCGGGCAGTTCCGTGAGGAATGACAGGGACGCAACGTTGGCGGATTCCATGTTGAGGACGGACAGGCTTTTCGCTTCGCGCAGGAAGGAAAAATCCGCCGGAACGGCAGGGGTCTCCCGATAATGGAGATCCAGCCAGTCCATTTCGGGAAGGACCTCGTTCAGGATCTTCTCGTTCCATTCGGTTGCGTTATAAAGGCTGAATCGGTAAGCGCATTGGGTAAGCAGCTGCCAAAGAACGTCGTCCTTGGCGCGGCCGTCCATATCAAGGCATATGCCTCCGACGGACCGCTTCGTTTCCAGAAAAGGCGCCGGATCGATGTTCGGCGCGGCGTGGATGTCCAGCACCAGCCGGCGCCGTTGCGGAATTCTGGTCACAAAAGCTATATCCTGCAGCGTATCGCTTTTGATCCCCAGGGTCCATAACCAATCGCAGCGGGTCAGCGGTTGATAGTCCGCAACTTCGCATCCCAGAAGGTAAAGATCTTGTATCCGAAGGGAGGGAAGCGGGTCCAGGCTCAGGCTTTTTGCGCCGACCAGCCCAAGGGAGCGCAGGGATCTGCAGTTGCGCAGCACCGGGAGGGAGCTGATATGAACGGCGTAAACGTCCAGCCACCGCAGTTTGGTGCAGAACTGCAGCGCGCTCAAGTCCACCGCGGGGAGCTTTGGGGTAAAGGAGAGATCTTCTTTCGCCCTTTTCCGGATGCGGGCCTGAGCTTCCAAGTATTCCGGGTAACCCGGATCATCTTCATCCACTTTCCCGGGAAAGTCATCCGATATGCTTAAATGGCGGACTTGAACGAGGGATTTTTTGGTAAAGCGCCCTTCTTCATCCATCAGGTGGGGGTATTCTTCTTTCAGTGCCTTTTCCACCGCCGGGTCGTTAAATTTCACGGTCCGGCCGTCCGCTTCCAGCAGTTGAGCCGCCGGAAGGTAACCCAGCGCCTCGGCGGTTTGAGGCCTCTTCGCCCCATAGGCAGCCGGGACTCGGCACAGCGCCGGCAATACCAGGCAAAGAATAAGAGGCAGGAGTCTTTTTGGCAGGATGGATCGCATAGGGTCGCCTCCTTGCGTTTTTTGTTGCGGGGTCTGTGCCGCAGGCGCAGACAGGGGTTTTCATTGGCGACAGCGGATGTCCTTTATGCGTATCGAAAGGGTGTTTTATTATGCCTTCGGGAATAACGCAACAATCATAACAATCAATGACGGCCCGGCCGCTTACCGCCCCCGAAACCGCTCCCTCCTGTTCCGCTTCATCTGCGGCCTCGTCACCGCCGGCCCCTTTCCGTCTTTGAGCTGAAACAACTGATCCCGCAGCTTGGCGGCCTGCTCAAAATCCAGCGCCTTCGCGGCGGAGAGCATCTTGTCCTCCAGGCTTTGTAGAAGCAGGCCCCTCTCCTCCTCGCTCATGTCGGGGGGCGCGGCTTCGGCGAAATCACTGGTGATCTTCAGGAGGGCCTGGACGGTGCTGCGGACGCTCTGAGGAGTGATGCCGTGCAGCCGGTTATATGCTTCCTGCAGGGCGCGGCGGCGGTTGGTTTCGTTCATGGCGCGCAACATGCTGTCGGTAAGGTGGTCGCCGTAGAGGATGACCCGGCCGTCTACGTTGCGGGCGGCGCGGCCAATGGTTTGGATAAGGGACGTGGTAGAGCGCAAAAACCCTTCTTTGTCCGCGTCCAAAATGGCCACCAGCGCCACTTCGGGGATGTCCAAACCCTCCCGCAGCAGGTTAATGCCCACCAACACGTCAAACACATCCATGCGCAAATCGCGGATAATTTCCAAACGCTCCAGCGTATCAATATCCGAATGCAGATACCGCACGCGAATACCCGCTTCTTTCAAATAATTTGTGAGATCCTCTGCCATGCGCTTGGTCAGCGTGGTCACCAGCACTTTTTGCTTTTTCTCTGCCAGGGCGTTGCACTCGCCAATTAAATCGTCCACTTGCCCTTTTACCGGGCGAAGAATGACCGGCGGGTCCAACAGGCCGGTGGGGCGGATAATCTGCTCCACTTCAAGCTCTGTATGGTCTCGCTCAAACTTGGCCGGCGTGGCGGATACAAACAGCATTTGGGGGATGCGGTCTTCAAATTCCTCAAATTTAAGCGGCCGGTTATCCAGGGCGGAGGGTAGGCGAAAGCCGTATTCCACCAGTGTTTCCTTGCGGGAACGGTCGCCTTTGTACATGGCGCCAACCTGGGGAATGGTGACGTGGGATTCATCCGCCATAATGATAAAATCATCGGGGAAATAGTCCAGCAGCGTGTATGGCGTGGAGCCGGGTTCCCGCAGGGAAAGGTGCAGCGAGTAGTTTTCGATGCCGCTGCAAAAGCCCACTTCCTGCATCATCTCAATGTCATAGCGGGTGCGCTGCATCAGGCGCTGGGCTTCCAAAAGCTGTCCTTGGGAATTAAGGTACGCCAGCCGTTCTTCCAGCTCTGCGTCTATACGCTTTATAGCCTCTTTTAAGCGCTCCTGGCCGGTGACGTAGTGGGACGCGGGAAAAATAACAATATGATCCC
>WRHG01000200.1 GCA_009783365.1 Clostridia bacterium
TGTCGTACATGTAGCGCCACTATTAAATACAAAACACCCACCATACTCGGTGGCATTGCCCCAGTATTCCCCAAATAAACCTTGGTCGAAAATGTCAGTATCACCAGCATCGCGGGCGCCGCAGCCGGGGATGAATATAGCGCCGGCCATGTTGCCGGGGAGCGACGCGGTGGCGTGGTTGGGGCCGAAGAACCTTCCGGCGACCTCGTTCCCCCGCGCGCCGGCTGCCGCCCAGGTATGCCCCGAATCGATAAGGGCCTCAAACTCCGCCATTGTCGGAAGCCGCCAGCCTGCGGGGCAGGGGTTTACCGTCCATGCCGGCTCGGCGTTTGAGCCGTCCCACGGCTCGGTGATGTCGCCGGTTGCGGGGTGCGCGGTTATGCGGTTCCACTGGTAGAAGCAGGTGTACATATCGGGTTTGGCGGCAAAGGTCTGGTATTCGTCAAGGTTGCAGTCCGCCCATCCCACGCCGTCTATGACGAGGTTAGGGGGGATGTTGATGGTGTACGTTGCGGTGAGCACGTCGCTCGCCGTCATGCCGTCCTTAACGGCGATTGCCTTGAGGGTGGTCGTGGCGCTTATAGTGATTGCGCCCGCGTAGGGCGTGCTTGAGGCGGTGGGGGCGGCGCCGTTTGTGGTGTAGTAGATGGCCGCCCCTGTGGTTGTCGTGGCAAGGGTAACCGACTGCGCCGCCGTATACGTTCCCCCTCCCGGTGTCGCGATTGGTTTTACTACCTTGTCTGGGTCAGGGTCCACGTCACCGCCGCCGGCGCCGTCGCCGCAGGCAGCGAAAGCCAATGCAATTACAATAACGATACTTCCGATAATGCTCTTCTTCATGTTGATGCTCCTTTATACACTCTACGCCGCTTGCGCGCTGCTGTTATTGGTTCCCCAGTATCTCATACAGCCGGTCCAAATCTTCCATGGAATAGTAATCGATGACGATGGTTCCCTTTTTTAGGTCACCGTGTATTGCGACTTTGGTGCCAAGGCGTTTTATGAACTTCTCTGCCATGGCGTCCAGTTCCGGGGCGCGGCCTTTGGCGGGGCCGGTCTGCTTTTTGTGTTGGCTGCCCAGGGCGGCGGCGCGCTTTTCCGCCTCGCGCACGGAAAGGCCCTTCTTTAGGATTTCACGAAACAGGGCGTCCTGGGTTTTCGCGTTAGGCGCCGAAAGGACGGCGCGGGCGTGGCCGGGCGAAAGTTCGCCGCTGCGCAGGCTTTCCTGCATTTCCGCGGGGAGTTTGAGGAGTCTGAGCGCGTTGGCGACGGTGGCGCGGTTCTTGCCGACTTTGGCGGCGGCTTCGTCCTGGGAAAGTTTCTCTATATCCATGAGCTGCTTGTAAGCGGCGGCTTCTTCTATGGGGTTTAGGTTCGAGCGCTGGATGTTCTCGATGAGGGACACGACCATGCGCTTTTCGTCAGAATACTTCCTGAGTATGACCGGCGCTTCCTTTAACCCGGCCAGCCGCGCGGCGCGGGCGCGGCGTTCCCCGGCGATGATGGTATACGTCCCGTCCCCGGCGTCCTCGGCGATGATGGGCTGAATAATTCCCTGCTGCCTGATGGAATCCGCCAGTTCCGCCAGTTCTTCCTTGTCAAAGGTTTTGCGCGGCTGGCCGGGGTTGGCTTTCAGTTTGTCCAGGGCGACGATGAGCTCGCCTTTTGGGGCAGCGGCTTTCCGGCCCTCTGTTCCCGCGGCGGGCTGTTCCCGTGGAGCTGGGACATCATCTTCTGTTGGCAGAAGGGCCGAAAGGCCCTTTCCGAGTCCTTTCTTAGGCGCCACGGCTTAGTACCTCCTGGGTCAGGCTCTTGTACGCCTTGGCTCCGGCGCAAAGGGGGTCGTACTTGGAAATGGGGAGTCCGTGGGACGGGGCCTCGGAAAGGCGGACGTTCCGCGGAATGATGGTGGAAAACACTTTGTTCTGGAAATAGGCGCTTACTTCCTTCACTACCTGCTGGGCAAGCCGGGTTCTGGGGTCGTACATGGTAAAGAAGATGCCGCCGATTTCAAGGCGGGGGTTAAGGGTCTTTTGGATGCGCTTTACGGTTTGGAGCAGGTTGGTAAGACCTTCCATGGCGAAGTATTCGCACTGCATGGGGATTAAGACTTCGTTGGCGGCGGTTATTCCGTTCAGGGTCAGCACCCCCAGCGAGGGCGGGCAGTCAATCAGTATATAGTCATAGCGTTTTTTGGCGCCTTCCAGGGCCCGTTTAAGGAAATAATCGCGTTCGTCCTGTTCTATTAGCTCAACGGCGGCCCCGGACAGGTCAATTCCGGCGGGAATAACCGAGAGGCGTTCCGCCTGGGTAGGGCGTATTACCGCTTCGAGGGGGGCAAGGCCGGAAATAAGCTCGTAAACACCTGGTTTTACGTCTTTTCCGGTTATGCCGACGCCGCTGGAAAGGTTAGCCTGGGAGTCAAAATCCACCAGGAGTACCGATTTTCCCTCTTCAGCCAGGTACGCGCCGATATTAACCGCGGAAGTGGTCTTTCCGACACCTCCTTTTTGGTTTACAAAGACAAAACTCTTCCCCATACGGCAAGTATATACCAAAAACCATCTATTGAACAGCCTGGCGCAGCCGAAGGATACGGGGCTTGCCCTGCGCTGGAATACCATTTATTCTTTATAGTATGAAGCCCGCAGGCGCCCCGCGGTTCCGCATGCTTGCCCTCGATCTGGACGATACCCTTTTGCGTTCGGATCTTTCCATTTCCCACCGGACCAGGCACGCCATTAAGCGTACCGAAGCGGCGGGGGTAACGATTGTTCTGGCTTCGGGCCGCATTCCCAGCACCATGGAACATTTTTCCCGGCTCCTGGGCCTTCACAAACGGTCGGGATACCTGGTCTGTAATAACGGCGCGCTGATTCAGGAGAGCAATACCGGAGCGGTTGTTCACGAGGCCCGGATTGATAAAAAGACCGTTCTTGCGCTGTGCGACCTGGCCGACGCCGAGGGGTTCCCGGTGCAAATGTACGAAGACGATATCATGTACGTTTCCCGGCAGAATGAATTTTCGAGTCTGGATCAAAAGACCACCGGCCTTCGTCAGGTGGTGGTAGAAAACTTTCGCGCCATGGTGGGCGCGGGCTGCTTCAAGCTCATCATCCCCGGGGACCCCATGCTCCTGGGGCATATGCATGATATTATTCACACCTTCCTGGGAAATGAAATAACCCTTTCCACCAGCCGGCCCTATTTTCTTGAAGTTATGCCAAAGGAGACGGATAAAGGCGCCGCCCTTGCCAGGGTGGCGGAGCTTCTTGGGATAGATGCGGAAGCCGTGCTGGCTATAGGGGACTCCATGAACGATGAAGCCATGATACGCTGGGCCGGCGTCGGTGTCGCTATGGCAAACAGTGACGAGCGTATTAAAAGCATCGCCGATTTTATAACAGACCACACCAACAACGATGACGGGGTGGCCGAAGTTATTGAAAAGTATTTTTTTGAAAAAGGGCATGCAGGTGAATAATCCAGAAGTTCTTTCAGAAGACATTCCCATCAGCACGGTTGATTCGCCCTCCGTGGTGCTTGAGCTTATCTACCAGCTCAAAATAAAAAACGTGATGAACAGTGCGGTTATTACCGCTCAAAAGACCGATACCATGCGCCACGTCCAGGCGATCATGCGCGAGAACTATATAACCGGCCTTCCGGTGACCGAGGATAAAACACTGCTGGGTATTGTTTCAATTGAAGACATCATCATGGCTCTGGACAAGGGTTATATTGATAGTCCGGTCGAGGCGCACATGACAAAGAAT